>JAGRDO010000030.1:0-3877 GCA_020447005.1 Paracoccaceae bacterium | reverse complement strand
GCCAACCGCTGCATCATTCCCTATATCAACGAAGGCCTGCGCATGGTGGCCGAAGGCGTCGAACCGGCGCTGATCGAGAACGCGGCGAAGCTTCTCGGCTTCCCGCTCGGGCCGCTGCAACTGGTCGATGAGACCTCCATCGACCTTGGCGTGAAGATCGCCAAGGCGACGAAGGCCGCGATGGGCGATGCCTATCCCGATGGCGCGGTGGACGAGGTTCTCTTTGCCATGGCCGACAAGGGGCGTCTGGGGCGCAAGTCCGGCGCGGGCTTTTACGCCTATGACGACAAGGGCGGCCGGCTTGGCCTTTGGGACGGGCTTGGCACGCTCTGGCCCGTGTCGGCCGGACAGCCCGACCTGCACGCGGTGCAGCACCGGCTGATGATGGCGCAGGTGCTGGAAGCGGTCCGCGCGCTGGAAGAGGGCGTTCTGGAAGACATCCGCGAAGGCGATGTCGGCGCGATCCTCGGCTGGGGTTTTGCCCCCTGGTCTGGCGGGCCGTTTTCCTGGCTCGACATCCTTGGCGCGGAAAAGGCCGTGGCGATCTGCGAGGGGCTGGAAGCCGCGCATGGGCCGCGCTTCGCCGCGCCGAAGCTTCTGAAAGGGATCGCCTCGAAGGGGCAGACCTTCTACGGGGTCTATGGCGCACCGGCAAGGGCCGCCTGACCGCAACGCGGCCGGGGGCCCCGCCCCCGGCCCCCCCTCCGGTCCATTCCGGTCCATTCCGGCCCATTCCGGCCCGGACAGTGGTCAGGCCGGGTCAAAGCGATAGCCAAATCGCGCGATATCCTCGGCACAAAGGGCGGCGACCGTTTCGGCGTCGCCATCCTTGAAAAATCCGCGCCAGTCGCGCGGGCGTTCCGACCGGTTCGCGGGGGCGAGCGGGGCAAGCCGGAAACCAAGATGGGCCTCGAAAGGGGCCACATCCGCGTCAAAATGCTCAAGCCGGATGAAAAGGTCGCAGCGTTCCTGACCCATGGCGGTCGTGACGTAATGGCCATAGGGCGCGCGCGTGAAGGCAAGCCGGGTCTCGGGCGCGTTGAGAAAGGTGCTGAAATCCGTCGATTTCGCCAGCGCGACCGCGGGGTGGGCAAAGGTCTGCCCCCGAAGCCAGTGGTAATAGCTCACCATCCGGTCCCACGGGTTGCGCACCAGCGTCACGGTGAAGAACGCCGCAACCTCGTCATCCGTCGCCAGACCGCGGATATCGGCAAGTGTCGAATGTTTCCAAAGCCTTCCGGCGGTTTGCGCATCTTTCAGCCTGCGCCTGCGGGCGCGTCCCTTGGGCGTATCGGCAACGATGATGTCGTCCTTGGCCGCGCGCGCCTCAAGCGCGAGCGTCAGCGCCGTTCCCCCGGTCTTGGGGATATGGACAAAGATATAGCGGCGGCCGCGGGACAGGATCATGGGCGAGAGCCTAGCGCCCGCGCACCGCGATGATAAGCCCCGCCGCAAAGATCATCACGATCCCCGCCGCCGCACCGGCGCCGAGGGTATCGCCCCAAAGGACCCAGGACCAGAAGGCCGATGCCGGCAGGATCACATATTCGAAAACCGCGACCCGGCTGGCTTCGGCGATCTGATAGGCGCGGATCATCAGGCCCACCCCGAAGAGCGATCCCGCCGCCTGAACCAGGGTCCAGAACAGGAAGGTCGGAGAAGGCCAGACCGGCCCGCGCAGGATGAAGCCGCCGGCACCGTCCGGCACGGCATGGGGCCAGAGCTGCAAGATGGCCATGCCGATCAGGCCGAAGACCCCAAGCGCCCCGAAGAACCCGATCAGAAGCGTCGGCGCGCTCTCGCCCGCGCACCATTGCCGCGTGGCAAGGTTGCCCAGCGCGTAGAGAAAGCCCGCCAAGATCGGCAGCGCGACCAGCCAGCCCGCGGTTGCGCCCTGCCCGGGGCCAAGCACCAGCAGCGCGCCGGCAAAGCCCAGCACCACCGCGAAGATCCGGAAGGGGCCAAGCGGCTGGCCGAAGGCAAAGCGCGCGATCAGCTGGGTGAAGATCGGCGCGGTGAAAAGCCCTGCCGCGACCGTCGCCACCGGCAGGAAGGCAAGGCAGCCGAAATAGCCGATCATGGCGGTCCCGTGCAAAAGGCTCCGTCCGGCGACCGCCACGGGATTGCGCGGGCGAAGCCGCCAGCCCGCAAGGGCGGCAACCGCGCCCAGTATGACAAAGCCGAACAATGTCCGCGTCGCGAAGAACTGCCACAACCCGGCATCCCGCGCGATGACGCGGACGTAATTGTCGGTGAACCCGATGACACTTGCATAGCACAGGATCATCAGCGCGGCCGTCAGCACGCCGTTCGTCGCCCGCGAAGGCTCTGCCTGTGTCGCCATATCGCCACCGAATGTCGAATCCCGGTTTTCTTGAACCCCGCATGGGCGCAATAATCGCGCCCGAAAGCGACATCGCACTGTCGAAGGGGGAACTCACATGGGCTGGATGGCGGATGAGACGGGGCTGGAGCGCACTGCCGCGAATTTCGTGGCGCTTACGCCCCTGTCGTTTCTCGCACGGGCGGGCGATGTCCACGCCGATCACCTTGCCATCGTCTATCGCGACACACGCCGAACCTACCGGACCTATCGCGAACGTGTCAGCCGCCTTGCCTCGGCGCTTGGCGCGCGCGGTGTCCGGCCGGGCGATGTCGTCGCGACATTGCTGCCCAACATCCCCGCGCAGGCCGAGGCGCATTTCGGCATTCCCGCCGCCGGGGCGGTGCTGAACACCATCAACACCCGGCTCGATACCGACACCGTCGCCTATATCTTCGGGCATGGCGGGGCGAAAGTGGCGCTTGTCGATACCGCGCTCCTTCCCCTGGCCGAAGCGGCGATTGCCGCGATGGACGGGGCCGGACCCGACATCATCGAAGTGCCCGACCCTGCGGCGGGCTTTCCCGCGTCGGGCCGCTACACCGAATACGAAGCGCTTCTTGCCGGGGGCGATCCCGCCGCCGAATGGGTCATGCCAAAGGACGAATGGGAAAGCCTCGCGCTCAACTACACCTCGGGCACGACGGGGCGGCCGAAAGGCGTGGTCTACCACCACCGGGGCGCCTATCTTCTGGCCATGGGCACCGCGGTGACATGGGCGGTGGGATCGCGGCCGGTCTACCTGACGATCGTTCCCCTGTTTCACTGCAACGGCTGGTGCCACACCTGGATGCTGCCCGCCGTGGGCGGCACTCTCGTCTGTTGCCGCGACGTGACGGCCAAGAACATCTATGACGCCATCGCCGATGAGGGCGTGACCCACCTCGGCGGCGCCCCGATCGTGCTGAATTCGATCATCAACGCCCGGCAGTCCGACCGCCGCGCCTTCGATCACGTGGTCGAGGTCTATACCGCCGGCGCCCCGCCCCCCGCCGCGACCCTCGCCGCCATCGAACCCCTCGGCTTTCACGTGACCCAGGTCTACGGGCTGACCGAAACCTATGGCCATGTCACCGAATGCCTCTGGCATGACCGCTGGAATGATCTTCCGCAAAGCGACCGCGCCGCCATCAAGGCGCGCACAGGCGTGCTCATGCCCTTCATGGAGGATATCGCCGTCCATGACGACAAGGGCCGCCCCGTCCCGCGCGACGGGGCCAGCCTTGGCGAAATCGCCATTCGCGGCAATGCCGTCATGAAGGGGTATTACAAGAACCCGCAGGCCACGGCCGAAGCCTTCAAGGGCGGCTATTTCCGCTCGGGCGACATCGCGTTCCAGCACGATGACGGCTATATCAAGATCACCGACCGGGCCAAGGACATCATCATCTCGGGCGGAGAGAATGTCTCATCGGTCGAGGTCGAGGGTGCCTTGATGCATCACCCGGCCGTCTCGCTCTGCGCCGTCGTCGCCAAACCGGACGAGAAATGGGG
>JAGRDO010000144.1:1341-3955 GCA_020447005.1 Paracoccaceae bacterium | reverse complement strand
GATTGCCGAAGCCTATGGCCGGATTGCCGATCTGGTCGATCCCGTCTCGGACCATCCCGTTTCGCACGGGCTTCGTGCCGGCATGGTGACGGACGATACAGAGCAGACCCTGCTTCTGGCCGATTTGATGATCCGGTCGCCGGAGCGGTTCGACGACCGCGCCTGGGCGGAAGCGCTGCTGGCCTGGGAACGCGACGTCCGCGCGCGTGGGTTGCTTGATCTTCTCGGGCCCTCGTCCAAGCGTGCCCTGGACGCGCTGCTGGCCGGGGTTCCTGCAAGCGACACGGGGCGGGAGGGCACGACCAACGGGGCGGCAATGCGCATAGCGCCTGTGGGTATAGCGACCCCGCCGGACGATGTGGCCGTGCTTGTCGCCCGTGTGGCCGAAGCCTGCCGGGTCACGCACAACACGCGTGAGGCGATCTCGGCCGCGGCCGCCGTCGCCATGACGATCAGCCTCGGCATCAGCGGTGCGGGTTTCGAGGATGCCGTAAAGCAGGCCGTAGAGGCCGCGCGGCTTGGCGCGACATTTGGCGCACCCGTGGGCGAGACTGACATGGGGGGGCTGATCCTTACCGCCATGCATGTTGCCGGGCGAGGCTCCGAAGAAGAACTGGTCGCGCGCATCGGCACCTCGGTCGCAAGCCGCGAGGCGGTGCCGATGGCGTTCGCCGTCGTGCTGCTGGCCGGGGGCGACCCGTGGCGGGCGGGCCTGATCGCCGCGAACATCGGGGATGATACCGATACGATCGGGGCGATCGCCTGCGCGATGGCGGGGGCGTGCGCCGGGCTGTCGGCCTTTCCGCAAGACAAGACAGAGACGATCATTGCGGCCAACGGTCTGAACCTCGGCCCGGTTGCCGAAGGGCTTCTGGCGATCCGGGCGGCGCGCCTGTCAAAGGTGCCTTCATGAACGCCCGTCTGGTCCAGATGTCCGGTGTGATTGTCGATCAAATCTACTGGGTCGATGCGGTTCCCCTTGCCGGCACAGAAGCCATCGTTCGCCGATCCGTGATCTGCGCCGGAGGGGGGTATAACGCGATGATCGCCGCGAGCAGGGCAGGGATGGCGGTCAGCTATGCCGGGACGCTCGGTACCGGCCCGTTTGCCGAGATTGCGGCAGCAGCGCTTGCCGCGGAAGGGATCGAGGTTTTGCGTCCACGGCTTGCCGGTCGTGATCAGGGGTGCTGCACCTGCCTTATCGACAGGTCTGGGGAGCGTACGTTCATCGCCTCCTCAGGGGCGGATGGGGTTGTGACGGCAGCCGATCTGGCCACGCTTACGGTAGAGCCGGGCAACTGGTATCTCTTGTCCGGCTACGCGCTTGGCTACCGCGAAAGCCGCGCGGCGCTTACCGACTGGCTGGAGGCCTCGGCAGGGCAGATACAACTGGTCTTTGATCCCTCGCCGCTGGTCGGCGAAATTCCGGAGCATAGCCGTACCGCTGCCCTGAAGGCCGCGACCTGGATCAGCGCGAACCGCGCCGAAGCATCGGCCCTGACGGGCCACGATGCGCCCGATGCCGCGGCAACGGCGCTGGCGCGTGGCCGTACCGGCGGGGCTGTCGTCCGGGACGGCGCGAACGGCTGCTTCCTCGCGACCACCGAAATCCCGGCCCGTCACATCCCGGGCCACCCGGTCGCGGCGATAGACACCAACGGCGCGGGTGATGCCCATATCGGCGCCTTCATCGCCGCATTGTCGGAAACCGGCGATCCCGTCCACGCTGCCCGGTTCGCCAACGTTGCCGCAGCGCTTTCGACAACAAGAGAAGGGCCATCCACGGCCCCGCAAAAGAGCGACATCCTGGCGGTTCTGAGGGATGCCCCGGAACCGGCAGAGACAACCTGACCTAACCAATAATGGAGGAACAAATGAAACGACTGCTGCTTACATCCGTGCTGGTATTCGCCGCGAGCGGCGTGATGGCGGACGAAATCCGTGTCTTGAACTGGCAGGGCTACGGCACCGATCTTGACTGGGCCATCGCCGCCTATGCCGAAAAAACCGGTAACACGGTTGTCCACGAATACTTCACCTCTGAACAGGAAATGTTGACCAAGTTGCGCACCAATCCGGGCGCCTATGACGTGGTCCTGATCAACTCTGCCTACACGGCGCAGGCCAAGGACGAGGGGCTGATCGACGCGATCGACACATCGAAGATCAAGAACTTCGCCGATCTCGATCCCTCGCTGACCGGGAATGAGGATCTGAATCCCGGTGGCGCGCTCTACGGCGTTCCATGGACCTGGGGTCTGACCTCGATCGCGGTTAACACGAACGATTTCACCGACATGCCCACCTCGCTCTCGGTTCTTTGGGATCCCGCATGGAAGGGACGCGTCTCGATCCGCGATGACGGGTTGGAAGCGGTGCAGTTCGCCGCGATGGCGCTTGGCCAGAACATCAATGAAATCAAGGATCTCGACGCGGTCACTGCGAAGTTGAAGGAGTTGTTGCCCCAGATCACGACCTTCTGGAGTTCGGAAAACGACTGGAACCAGTTCATGTCGGCGGGCGATTTCGCGGTGGCGACCTACTGGTCCGGCTCGGCGTCCCGGTCACAGGCGAAGGGCCTGCCCATCGCCTTTGTCGTGCCGCAAGAAGGCGC
>JAGRDO010000144.1:0-1110 GCA_020447005.1 Paracoccaceae bacterium | reverse complement strand
CGGATCGTGAAACCTACCTGAAGCTCTGGCAGGATCTGAAGGCGGCGCAGTAAGCAAGGCTGGGAGGGGGACGGATGGCGACTACGCTCGCAGGTCAGGACCGCCTGAGGGCGTTCACGCTTTTGTCCCCCGCCTATCTGTGGCTGACGGTGGCGGTCTTCCTGCCGCTGTCGGCCATGGCTTTCTTCAGCTTCCTTTCGGATGTGCCCTTCGGTGGCAAGGAATGGCACGCGACGCTCGACAACTATCGGGCGTTCTTCGAGACGACGACCTATGCCACGCTTT
Organism: Paracoccaceae bacterium; assembly: GCA_020447005.1. Taxonomy (GTDB): domain Bacteria; phylum Pseudomonadota; class Alphaproteobacteria; order Rhodobacterales; family Rhodobacteraceae; genus Albidovulum. The sequence continues at coordinate 825 of JAGRDO010000144.1, read as the reverse complement.
TGTGGAAATCGCTGAAGCTGGGCCTGATCGTGACGGCCGTCTCGGTCGTCATCGGCTTTCCCTGCGCTTACGTTCTGGCCAAGGTCGTGAAAGGCCGCGCGCGCGAGGCGTTGTTTCTCCTCGTGATTCTGCCCTTCTGGTCCAACTCGCTTGTACGCATTTTCTCCTGGGCCATCGTGTTGCGCGGCAATGGCGTGCTGGACAGGGCGGTGAATGCGGTCCTGCCATGGGATGTGAAGCTGAACCTGATGTTCAGCCCGACGGCCATCGTCATCGGCCTTGTCCATTCCTACCTGCCCTATGTCATCCTGACATCTTACCTCGCGCTTCAGGCCATCGACGACAGCCTGATCGAGGCCGCGCGGTCACTTGGCGCAAAGCGGCGGACGATCCTCTGGCGGCTGATCCTGCCATTGTCCGCCCCCGGCATCCTTGCCGGTGCGGTGCTGATCTTCGTTCCTGTCATGGGATCCTTCATGGAGCCGCGTCTGCTGGGCGGGCGGCTTGGTACCTATTACGGCACGGTGATCGAGGATCAGTTCGTCGCCGTCTTCAACTGGCCTCTCGGTGCGGCACTCTCGTTCATCCTGCTGGCTGTGGTGCTGGCGATCCTCGCCGCCGCAAGCCCGATACTGAAAAGGGCGCGGACATGAGCAACGGTTTCCTCGCCCATCTCGGCCGCGCCTATGTCGGGCTGATCCTCTTCTTCCTTTACGCGCCGATCCTTGTCATGGCGGCGATGTCTTTCAACGCGTCCGAATTCTACCAGCTTCCCTTCAGCTTCTCGACCGAATGGTACGTGAAACTTGCCGGCAACCGCGAGAT
>JAGRDO010000143.1 GCA_020447005.1 Paracoccaceae bacterium | reverse complement strand
ACCCCCAAGTTTTGCCCACTCCCCAACAAGCCGAACCCCTCAGGCTGCGTGCGTCGAAACGGGCGGGATAAGCAACCAAGACGCCGCGTCTTCGTCGTTCCGTTCTCAAATCTCGTCTCGACGATAATCCGCACATCCATGGCAGTTCCCCTCTCAATGGACCACCAGCATACACAGACACCCCCAGGTTTTGCCCACTCCCGGCAGCCCTGTCCCACCTGATCAGTGCGGCAGACCGCACGTCTCCCCGCGCGCGTGACATCATGTCGGTGGGCCTTCCCACCATCACGAGGGATGCCTCCATCGGCACATTGCTCCCTCTGCTCGAAGACGGTCGTGCTGAAGCGATTCCCGTCATGGAAGGAGATCGCATCATCGGTGTCGTCACCAGATCCGATCTTGTGTCCGCGCTGGCCCGCAACGCCGCTCGATCGGCAAATTCGTAGATCTCGCCGGATTTGGCGGTGCCGTCGTACTGAAGAACTGGTTCAGAGCGAACACCTGACGCGCGGGTCCCTCAGCACTCCAGAAAATCGCGGATCTCGTCAGCGCGCGCCATCGTGTCGCCATAACCGAGATCGATTAGCGCGCCGATATAGCCGGATTCGAACAGCAGGTAGCTGACGAGCCGTCCATCGCTGCCCCATGACCCGAGACTGCGCATCAGGAGCCGGATCGCGCGGGGCAGTTCGTGCTGAAACCTGCGCGCGATCACGCGCAGATCTTCCGATGGCGACAGCATCAGCGTTTCAATGGTTCTAAGAGGCGTTTTTGTGCCCGCTTTGCCGGTCAGGAGCGAGAGCGTGTGATTGATGCGCGTCAGGCGCTCGTGATCGGCGTCGAGATTGTCGTTGAAGAGGATGTCGAGCGCGTGGCCGGCCATCTCTCCGAACGTCGGTGGTTTCGGGGATGACAGCGCTTGATCCGGGCGGTTGTCGCAAGCCGCTATTACCATGATCCTGTCGGCGCCCGAGTGAATCGCGGGTGACAGCGGCGCTGTGAGCCGAAGCGAGCCGTCGCCGAGAAAGCGGTTTTCGATCTGCACAGGCGCGAATGCGAAAGGCAGCGCGGACGACGCCAGAAGATGCGGCGGCCCGATCTCCGCACGCTCTCCGCGGCGGCGGGCGCGGTCCCAGTCCCGGAGGTCTTCGCCGCCCTCGAAGAAGGTGATCGCCTTGCCCTCGTCATAGCTCGAGGCCGTGATGCAGAGTGCATGAAGCGCGCCCGATCGGATCGCGGCGGCGATGTAGCGGCGGTCAAACTCGCGTTCGAGCAGCCGGCCCAATGGCGCGTTGTCCAAGAGCGCGCATGGCGCGCCGAAGCCGAACTGACCGAAAAGCAGGGTCAAGACCCAGCGGGCACCCGTCCCGAGGAGTGTCAGCATCCGGGTATCGTAGATCGCGCCGCAATCGAGCGAGCGCCAGAGCTTTTCCAGATGCCGGATACCTTGCTGGATGTCGTTCGACGATGCCGCGAAAGGGGCGGCGTTTATTGCACCGACTGAGGAACCGCAGACGATCTGGAAAGGCGACTTCTGATTGCGCGCTATCTCCGCGACGGCCTTGAGCGCGCCGATCTGATAGGCGCCTCGCGCGCCACCACCTTGCAGGACAAGCGCGGTCTTTCGGATTGGCGCGGTTGGATCTTGCATAGTGCTTGTCGCGTCTAGAAAGGCTCGAGCCTAACGCAAACATCGACAATTTCAACGTACCATCGCGAACTCGCCGGATAACTTATGGAATACGTCGCCATCGCGATCCCACGGACGACCCGTTGGCACTTTTTGCGCCATGTATTGGGGATATACCTCTCTCGTTATTACATAACTAGGCTTATCGGTTTTTATCTAAACTATTGATTTATAGATATTTTTTGACATTTCTTAAAACTCAATCGGCCGACGGAACACCCCCCATCGTTCTCACCTTTCCCGTTGCAGAAACCGCAGGAAGCCCACACCGGACAAAATACTGTACGGCACCCTCGAAAGCGACGCGTGACCACAGTTCAGACGCATTACGCTTGGGTTCGCTCCTGCACCCTTGATTTTCCCGATGTACCTTTCAGTCAGCTCCTGCAAGACAACCTTGTCTCTCGTCCCCAGCACAAAGTGAATATCCAGATCGGGACGAGCCAGCTTCGCAGCGCATGTCTCCACGTTGATCGGCTCCCAGGCGCGGCGCAGTTCGTTCAACCCTATCCCGCCGGCCTCGATACCCTCTCGTATGGTCTGCGAGGTCCGACCGGTCCAGACCACGTCGGCCGCACTTCCCGCGGTGACGAAGAATGCCGCCTTACGCACAACGGGCTCGTAAGCCGTGAGGAACCCGGCAACCCATCCCCCGAGACTGATGCCGAGCACAGAAATCTTCTCGTAGCCCTCGTCTTCGAGCCAGCGGATGATCCTGCGCCCGTCCCAGACCCCCTGGCGGATGGACCGGATCGTGCGCCCGAGATTCGGGCTGACGAACATGTCGGCGTGTGGGTGCCAAGTCGGGCTGCGTTCGAAATGATAGGGCAACGCGACCTCGACAACGGTGATACCGCGTTTCACCAAATGCTTTGCGAACTTGGTGTAACGCTGCTCCGCGCCCCAATGATGGAAAGCGACCAGAACATGATCGCGCGAGCCGCTTCGTGTAATTCTTGCCCACGCGGTGTTGTTCTCCTCCGTTTCGGTCGGAATACCCGATGGAAACCTGATCCAGCCGTCCTTCTCCTCAAGACCGACATGTGGCCCACCTGGTTCGGTAAAAAAGTCCGGATCATTGACTGCTTGTTGTGCCAGGGCACAGAATTCCTCGATTTCCGTCACCTCACCANNCGCCCGGGAAGGCGAGGTGCGCGCCGAGGTCGAAGGGGAACAGGCGTCTCTTGCTGACGGCCAGCCGGGCGTCGTTCTCGTCGCACCGATCAAGCCAGGCGAACCATGGATTGTACATTCTAGATGAGCTCCCCTGGAGATTGGAATTTCGCACACAGCGGATCGAAGAGGCTGTAGAGGGCCAGCGCCATGGATATTACCAGCACGACAGAGAAGCCGGTGATACCTCCGATCAGGAAGAAACTGACAACGAGCAGCCCCACAACGGCTGTCATCTTCGACCACGGAACATGCGGCTGCAGGCCACCATGCTGGCTCCCCCTTGCGACACGCAGAATCCGCTGCAGGCAGAAAAGGAATACGGCAACGGTCGTGAAGAGCAGAAGGAAGCTTGAAAAATTCGCCAAGGCCTGCTTTCCGAGCGATCCGCTGCCGCCCTCGTGAAGACCCAAAGCCGACCTGGCATCGCTGAAGAGCCAGTCGATGATATTCACTCCGTCCGACTGCAAATATGCAGCCTGGAGTTTGATGCAGAGGATCATCAGAAGCCCGAGAACGGTGCACCTAAATATTCGAACGAAGACGGCGACCGCAGGCGCATCGGGGCAGGCATCGGGATCCCGACCGCGAGCCGACGCGCCGGATATCCTGTAAAGATCGTCCACGACCGTATACATCAGGACAAGGCCGACCAGGTACAGGAAGACGCATGCCGCCGTGTAGAGGAAGGCTAGGAACGTCAGAATAACCGCCTCACGCTCGGAAATGACCTCGGGTCGTATCACCGCGATCAACGTCCAGTCCATCATCAGCCTGCCGGCATCGCCCTGTAGAAGCGCCCGCAGATACACCCCCGACCATTGAACCAGAAAGACCAAGGCTGCGCAGATGAACAGAATCGTCCAGTAGGATTGGGAGAAACTGTCGACCTGTTGCTCCCAG
>JAGRDO010000029.1 GCA_020447005.1 Paracoccaceae bacterium | reverse complement strand
CGATGCCGCCACCCAGCGGTTGCTGAACCGTGGCGCGCGCCTGACCGAACTGATGAAGCAGCCTCAGTATTCGCCGCTGACCAACGCGGAAATCGTCTGCGTCATCTTCGCCGGCATCAAGGGCTTTCTCGACAAGCTGGCGGTCAAGGACGTCGGCCGGTTCGAGCGGGATCTGATCAAGCACATGCGCGCCAACCGCAAGGACATCCTCGACTGGATCACCAAGGACGATCCGAAGATCAAGGGTGAGGCCGAAGACAAACTTCGCGCCGCGATCGAAGAATTCGCCAAAACCTTCGCATAAGCGAGGGAGGGAACAGGGACATGCCCAGCCTTAAGGACCTCAAGAACAGGATCGCCAGCGTCAAGTCGACGCGGAAGATCACTAAGGCGATGCAACTGGTCGCAGCTGCGAAATTGCGCCGTGCACAGGAAGCTGCGGAATCCGCACGGCCCTATGCCGAGCGGATGAATGCGGTCATGGCCGGGCTGGCGGCGTCGGTCGGCGGTTCGGACAGCGCCCCGCGGCTACTGGCCGGAACCGGACGTGCCGACACGCATCTTCTGGTGGTGATGACCGCCGAGCGCGGCCTTGCCGGTGCGTTCAACTCGTCCATCGTGCGGCTTGCCCGCGCGAAGGCGACCGAGTTGCTTGCCGCTGGCAAGACCGTCAAGATCCTGACGGTGGGTAAAAAGGGCCGCGAGCAGCTCAAACGCGACTTCGCCAGCCATTTCATCGCCCATGTCGACCTGACCGAGGTCAAGCGTGTCGGCTATGACAACGCGCAGTCGATCGCCCGCGATCTGATCCACCGCTTCGATCATGGTGAGTTCGATGTGGCGACCGTGTTTTTCAACCGTTTCGAGTCGGTGATCAGCCAGGTTCCGACCGAGCAGCAGGTGATCCCGGCCAAGTTCGAAGCGGACGAGAACGACAGCGCCCTGACGCTTTATGATTATGAACCCTCAGAGGAAGGCATCCTTGCCGATCTGTTGCCGCGTGGTCTTGCCACCCAGCTCTTCACGGCGCTTCTGGAGAACGGAGCGTCCGAGCAGGGTGCCCGGATGTCCGCAATGGACAACGCGACGCGCAACGCGGGCGAGATGATCGACAAACTGACGATCCAGTTCAACCGGTCCCGTCAGGCCGCGATCACCAACGAACTCATCGAAATCATTTCGGGCGCCGAGGCGCTCTAAGAGAACCGGAGAAACTCAATGGCAAAAGCACCGAAAGCAGCTGCCGCGGCAGGCCGGGTGACGCAGGTCATCGGCGCCGTCGTGGACGTGCAGTTCGACGATCACCTTCCGGCGATCCTCAACGCGCTCGAGGCCGAGAACAACGGCAAGCGTCTGGTTCTGGAAGTGGCCCAGCACCTTGGCGAGAACACCGTGCGCACTGTCGCCATGGACGCGACCGAGGGTCTTGTCCGCGGCACGGCGGTAAAGGACCTCGGCGGGCCGATCTCGGTCCCCGTGGGCAACGCGACGCTCGGCCGCATCCTGAACGTCATCGGCGAGCCGATCGACGAAAAGGGCCCGATCAAAGCCACGGAAAGCCGCGCCATTCACCAGCCGGCCCCGGAATTCCAGGAACAGTCGACGGAATCGGCGATCCTCGTCACCGGCATCAAGGTTATCGACCTGCTCGCTCCTTACGCGAAAGGCGGCAAGATCGGCCTGTTTGGCGGCGCCGGCGTGGGCAAGAC
>JAGRDO010000028.1 GCA_020447005.1 Paracoccaceae bacterium | reverse complement strand
GCAACATGTGGCTGGCCGAAGGGTTTTCCTTCGGGATCACGGCGGCGGGCGGCACCGGCTATTACCTTGCCCAGATGATGGTCGAGGGCGAGGCCGAGATCGACATGGCAAGCCTTGATCCCAAGCGTTACGGCGGCTGGATGACGACGGAATATGCCGCGCGCAAGAATGAGGAATGCTATGAGCATGTCTTCGTCCTGCACCACCCCGATGAAGAGCGTGAAGCCTGCCGGCCGTTGCGTACCGCCCCCGCCTATGACCGCCAGAAGGCGCTTGGCGCGCAATTCGGGCAGGTCAACGGCTGGGAGCGGCCGAACTATTACGGACCGAAGGATGCGCCCGCCTCGTTCGACCATGACGCGCGCAGTTTCCGCCGTGGCGCGTGGTGGCAATATGCCGAAGCCGAGGCGCGGGCGATCCGCGAGACGGCCGGCCTGATCGACGCCACGGCCTTTACCAAGCATATCGTGCGCGGGCCGGGGGCGACGGCCTTCCTCGACTGGTTCACCTGCAACGCGCTGCCGAAGATCGGCCGCATCAACCTGACCTATGCGCTGACGCCCACCGGCACGACGCGGACCGAATACACCATCGTGCGCAATGGCGAAAACGACTATTACCTCGTCTCCGCCGGGGCCTGGACCGCCTATGACGCCGATTACCTGAAGAAGTCGATCGAGGATTTCATCGCCAATGGCGGCGCGCATGTGGATATGCATGACGTGACGACCCAGTGGGGCGTCTTCGCCATCGCCGGCCCGAAATCGCGCGACATCCTGAAGGAGATCATCAAGGATGCCGAGCCGGATACGGCGCTGTCGAACAAGCGGTTCCCGTGGCTTTCGGCGCGCCGGATCGAACTGGGCATGTGCCCGGTGAACGCGATCCGCGTGGCTTATACGGGCGAGCTGGGCTGGGAGTTGCATCACCCGATCGAGATGCAGCGCTATCTTTGGGATCTGCTGCTGGCCGCGGGTGACAGGCACGGGATGAAGCTGGTCGGCGCGCGGGCGCAGAACTGGCTGCGGCAGGAGAAGAGCTATCGCGCCTTCGGCACCGAGCTGGGCCGCGACGCGACCCCCGCCGAAGCCGGGCTGGACCGGTTCATCGACCTGTCCAAGGAGTTTCAGGGCAAGCAGGCGATGATCGACACCGGCATCCGCGCGAAATGCGTCACCGTGCTGATCGACGGGCCAAAGGACACCGACCCCTGGGGCAAGGAGGCGCTGCTTTCGGGGGGCGAGAAGGTTGGCCGCCTGACCTCGGGCGGCTGGTCGGTGGCCTTCGGCAAGCAGATCGGCATGGGCTATGTCCGCCCCGATCTGGCCGCGGTGGGCACGAAGCTGAAGGTGCGGATGCTGCGGCAGGAATGGGATGCCGAGGTGGTCGAGGACAGCCCGTTCGATCCGTCCAACGAGCGCATCCGCGTCAACGGCTGAGTTTTCCGGGGCAGGCCGGGGGCGCTGCCCCCGGACCCCCGAGGTATTTCGGCCACGATGAAAGGCCCGGATGGCTGGCCCGCTAGTTCCGGGAGTGCATCCAGTTGCGGCAGGCCGCGATTTCGGCCCTGAGATGGCGGGTGGCACGGGCGAGCCCGGCAAGCTTGCCTGCGAGGGCCGCGGCGACCATGAGAGCGAAGCCCGCCCCGGCACGAAGCAGGACGCCCGCGCCTTCGGGCGCGAGCCATCCGGCCCAGAGTGCCGCGACCGGGAGGGCCAGCGCCATGGCGACGCCGCCTTCGGTGCATCCGCATCGGGAAAGGGCGCGGTTCAGGCGCGTTTGCCATTGGCTGGCGTCTTCGGCATCGGCGACCGGCGGGTGAAACTTCACTTGCCGGGGACCGGAGACGAGCGACAGCCCGTCAAGATCGGCCGCGCCGGTGATCACGCGCGCCCGGGGTTTCACATCGCCACCATCAAGGCCAGCGCCACAAGCGCGACGATCGCGGCCGCGACGCCAAGGCCGAAGAGGGGATGGGGCACGCCGCAATTGTCCCCGTGGTCATGCGCATCGGACCCATGATCGTGCAGATGGCCGGACATGGCTATTCCCCCTTTTCACAGATAGGTGACGTGGCGCGACCAGCGAACCACGCTCGATTGCCAGTTGGTGAGTTGCGGCTGGGCCACCGAGGGCGTGACCGCGTTCATCAGGTTGTCGGTGTCGCTGTGGTGGCTGAGCAGGCAGGCATGGCCGATTTCATGGGCCAGCAGCGCCGGCGGCCGCAATGTCGGCCCCTCGATCGTGACATAGTCATGGGTTCCGGCCATCGAGCAGCCATTGGTCGAGGGCGGCTGGATGTCGTTCACCACGAAGCCGATGACCTCGCCGCCATAGCCCGAGAGGCGGCGCCAATTGCTTTCGAACTTGCAGATGCGGCCGGCGAATTCGAACCACGACCCGTCCAGCCACCAATCGGCGAAGAACCCGCCAGCGCCGCAATCGACGGTGATCGTACCGCCGGGTGGCCGGATGCCGGTTTCGCAAAAGCCGGTGAAGCGGGCGTCGATGTTGCAGGTGCGGTCATAGACCTCGACCACCGCATCGACGAGGGGCTGCAACTGCGCTTCGGTCGCCAGAGGGGTTCCGTCGATGACGGGGATGACCACACCGAAATAGAGCTTCTTGCGGGGACGGATGCCGATGAGGCTGAGCAGGAAGTCGAAAAAGCCGGCGGTCCGCCAGACGATCTCGACCAGCCAGTTGAGCACGGTGCGGATGATGCCCCCGATGACCGGGATCGCAAGGATCAGGCCGACGATGAAGCCGATCACGTCGAGGACGAGATTGACCACCGTGCAGACGACGCGGATGACCCATTTTCCGACGGTCACCACCACCCAGCGGACCACCTTGACCAGAACCGTGACCAGCCAGCAGACCAGCTTGTTCAGGCAGAGCATCCACCATTTGCAGGGTTCGTTGCGACAGCGTTCCTCCTGCCGCTCTTCCCATTCCTCGATGGGTTGTTCTATGTCCTCTTCGATCCATTCGTGGATCTCGCGGCAGGTGCGCCCCATGGTGAAATCCCCTGAATAACTGAAATGAAAATCGACGTAACGAACCGGAAAAGCGGTTTACCGAATACGCGTTCAGCCTATCACAAGGGGGTCGCCGGGCTTAGTGCGGGAATCCTTACCCGCCCGGCATGTGCGGAGCCGGTCTATGTCGCCGCGGCCATTTCGTCCCAGCAGGCGAGTGCCGCGGCCGAGTACATCAGCGTCGGCCCCCCGCCCATTTGCACCGCCATCGCCAGAACGTCGCCCAGTTCCTCGCGCGTGGCGCCGGCGCGCATCAGCGCCTCGACGTGGAAGGTGATGCAGGGCTCGCACCGCAGGGCCACGGCCATGCCGAGCGCCACATATTCCTTTTCCTTGACGCTGAGGGGCCCATTGTCCTTGACGGCCGCCGACAGGGTGTTGAAGGCGCCGGTCGCGGCGGGGATGGTCTTGTAAAGCTCTCGCAACTGGTTGCGGGTTTGCCTGATACTGGCGAGGTAGCTCATCGGGGATCTCCATCACTGCGGTCCGCGAGCGATGGCACGGGCCGGATTGCCCGGCCTTGACCTGCGTCAATGAGGGCGGTTTCAGCCGAAACGGGCCGGCGAGAGTGCCGCGACGGTGGCCCTGTCAATTGCGGGCGGCGTTCCGGCCAGCAGATCGGCGGCAAGCCGGCTGGCGGCGGGCGAGGTCTGAAACCCGTAGCCGCCCTGCCCGGCCAGCCAGAAGAAGGACGGCTGGCGCGGGTCGGGTCCGATCACCAGCACCCGGTCGGGGGCGAAGGTGCGCAATCCCGCCCATGTCGCGATGGGGCGGGTGACGGGGGGTTGCACCATTTCCTGATAGCGGGCCAGCCCTTCGGCCAGAACCATGTCATCGGCCCATGCGTCATGCGGAAAGGAAGGGTCTTCCTCGGCCGGGGATATGATCAGTGCCCCCGCATCGGGCTTGGCATACCAGCTTTCACCGACGCCCATGATCAGGGGCCAGCCCGACAGGTTGGCGCCGCCGGGCGCGGCCATGCGGGCCATCGAGCGGCGGAGCGGCGTGAAGCCCAGCGGTTGCACCCCGGCCATCTGCGCCACCTCATCGGCCCAGGCACCTGCCGCATTCACAAGGATGCGCGCGGCATGATCCGTTCCGGCCGCGCGGATCCGCCACGATCCTTCGCCGCGAAGGATCCCGGTGACGCGCGCGCCGGTTTCGATGGCGGCACCGTTTTTCCGCGCCTCACGTGCGAAGGCCTGCAGCAGGCGGTCGGTGTCGATGTCTTCGGCATGGCTGCCATAGGCGGCGAGTGCGACCGTATCGCGGTTCAGGATCGGCACCATGTCGCGTGCCTCTTCGACGCTGACCGGCGCAAGGCCCAGAGCGTGGCAATCGCCGGCGAATTCGCGGTCCTGATCGGCCCCGGCGACCAGCAGCATGCCGCGCGGACCAAGCACGCCGCCGTCGATCGTTCGCAGATCGCCGCCGCTTGCCTGCGACAGGGCGACGACAGGCGGCAGCCCGTAATTCGGTTCATAGAGCGCGGCGGACCGGCCCGAGGTGTGATGGGCCAGATGCGCCTCTGCCTCGAGCAGAAGCACAGACCCCAGATGCGACAGCCGCGCCGCCGCAGACACGCCGGCGATTCCGCCGCCAATGATACAAAAATCCCAGCTCATGGCGGCAGAGTGTCATGCCTTTCGCCGAAGGAAAAGCCGGGGTTTCCGGCCAAGCGCGACAATTGCGAAGATCGCCGCCGCAAGCACGGAGAGAGAGGGCGGAAGGGGGGCTGGCGCGGGCGGCGGCAATCCCGGTCCGGTGCCGCCGGGCGCGGTACCGGGCGCGGAACCCTGCGTCTGTTCCACAGACAGAAGCCAGACCCGCCAGAGCGGTTCGCCCCAAAGACCTTCGGTGCGAAATTTCAGCGTCTCGAACCGCGTGCCGAGGGTGATCGGGTGCGGAACCTGCCCCCCCTTCGCTTCGGCAAAGCCCCGGATCGATGCAAAGGTGACATCTGCCGGACGCCCCCGGCAACTGCCGAAAACCGGCACCGTCAGGCCAAGCCGCTCGGGCCGTTGGCCGATCGGGCGCGCCAGAACGCAGGTCCCGTCCGGCAGGACGGTGGCGCCATCCGCCCCGTCTTTCGCCGAAAGATCCGCCACCGCAGATAGCGGCAGGGTTTCGGCGCCGTAACCGCCCCGCCAGCGCGCCAGCGCGACGGCCGCCGATGCCCCGTCACGCAGGCCGATCGTCAGCGTCGCCGCCCGCGCTTCGGCAAAGGGCAGAATGAGGATGCACACGGCGATTGCCGCAAGTTTTGTCAGACCTGTTCCTACCGGCACGACCAACCCGTCCCATAACCCGTGACCGGAGAGCGGAACCCAAAACCGCTGCCGGCCCTGGTTAAGCTTCGGTTAAAGGGGTTAAGGGATCGTTACCGTGCCCTTGTGGCGGGCATCAGACCTCTTCGAGCAGTCCGCGCCCCTTCAACAGGGGTTCGACCCCGGGCATCCGCCCGCGAAACGCCGTGTAGAGGCTGCCCTCGTCGGCCGATCCGCCGGCCGACAGGATATGCCGCTCAAGCCTTTTGGCAACGTCAGGGTCGAAGGGATCGCCCGCCTCGCGGAAAGCGTCGAAGGCATCGGCATCCATGACCTCGGACCACATGTAGCTGTAATACCCGGCCGAATAGCCGTCACCCGAAAAGACATGGGCGAAATGCGGCGTTGCATGGCGCATCCGGATCGCCCGCGGCATGCCGATCGTGACGAGGACGGCGTCCTGAACCGCCATCGGGTCGGCCGGGGCCGCGCCCTCGTGAAACGCCAGATCGACCAGCGCCGACGCGATGTATTCGACGGTCGCGAACCCCTGATCATAGGCGGACGCCGCCAGAAGCCGGTCACGCAGTTCCGCGGGCATGGGCTGGCCGGTGACGGCATGACGCGCGTGGCGGTCCAGAACCTCGGGCACCTCAAGCCAATGCTCGTAAAGCTGGCTTGGCAGTTCCACGAAGTCGCGGGCGACCGATGTGCCGGACATGAACCCGAAGGTGACATCCGACAGCATCTGATGCAGGGCATGGCCAAATTCGTGAAAGAGGGTGCGCGCATCGTCCCATGAAAGCAGCGCGGGTTCGCCTGCCGAAGGTTTCGCGAAGTTGCAGACATTGACGACGACAGGGCGGACCTCGCCCCCCAGCTTGCGCTGGCTGCGCATGGCCGAGCACCATGCGCCGGACCGCTTCGATCCCCGCGCGAAGTAATCGCCGATGAAAACCGCCATGTGGCGCCCGTCGCGCGTCACCTCCCATGCGCGGGCATCGGGATGGTAAAGCGGCAGGTCCAGCGGCCGGAATTGCAGCCCGAAGAGACGCCCGGCGCAGTCAAACGCGGCATCGATCATCGCTTCAAGCCCGAAATAGGGCTTCAGTTCCGCTTCATCCAGATCGTGTTCGGCAAGACGGCGGCGTTCGGAATAATAGCGCCAGTCCCACGGTTCCAGATCGCCGTTGATCCCGTCGGCCTGCATCATCGCGGTCAGGGTCGCGGCATCGGACATGGCCTTTTTGCGCGCCGGTTCCCAAACGCGCATCAGGAGGTCACGGACCCGTTCGGGCGATTTGGCCATCTCGGGTTCAAGCTTGTAGGCGGCGAAGCTTTCATAGCCGAGCAGCCGGGCGCGTTCTTCGCGCAGGGCGAGGATTTCGGCGGCCAGTGCGCGGTTGTCGGTTTCCCCGCCATTGGCCCCGCGCGCCACCCAGGCCGTATAGGCGGCCTCGCGCAGGTCGCGGCGCGGGGAAAACTGCAGGAACGGCACCACGAGCGAGCGGCTGAGCGTCAGCACATGGCCCGGCCGACCGCGTTCCTCGGCCGCCGCGCGCGCGGCGGCGATCACGAAATCGGGCAGCCCTTCCAGATCGCCCTCATCCAGGGCCATGAACCAGCCGCGCTCATCGGCCAGAAGGTTCTGGCTGAACGCGGTCGACAGGACGGCAAGCCGTTCCTTGATGGCGGCCATCCGCCCCTGCCCCTCGGGCGCAAGCGCCGCCCCGGCCCGGACGAACATCCGCCGGTAAAGGTCGAGCAGGCGCATCTCTTCCGGTCCGAGCCCAAGCCCGTCCCGTTCGCGCCACAGCGCATCGATGCGCGCGAAAAGCGTGGTATTCATCGTCACTTCCGAAGAGAAGGCCGCGAGCTTCGGCGCCAGATCGCGCTGCAAAGCCTCGCGCGCGGGTGTGCTGTCGGCCCCGGAAAGGTTGAAAAACACCGCCGCGACCCGGTCGAGGCTGTCTTGCGACAGTTCGAGGGCCGCGATGGTATTGGCAAAATCGGCGGGCGCGGGATTGTCGGCGATGGCGCGGATATTCGCGCGCGCCTCGTCCAGCGCCGCCGCGAAGGCGGGGGCGAAATCTTCGTCACCGATCGCGGCGAAGGGCGGAAGGGCGAAGTCGCCGGCCCATTCGGCAAGCAGGGGATTGGTCATCGCGGTCTCCTTTGCAGGCGAACTTAGGAAGCGACGGGGGGAAATTCCAGAAGCGCCCCGCTAGCCGCCGCAGACGGCGCAGGACGGGCTGCGCTTCAGCGCGATCTGGCGGCTTTCCCCGTAAAGGCCGTCATAGATCAGCATGCGCCCGCGCAGGCCCTCGCCCGCGCCGGTGATTTCCTTGATCGCCTCGAGCGCCATCATCGTGCCGATGACGCCCGGCAAGGCGCCGACAACGCCGGCCTCGGCGCAGGCGGGCGCCAGCCCGTCGGCGGGGCGGTCGGGAAAGATGCAGGCGTAACATGGTGCGCCGCGCGCGGGATCGTAAAGGCTGATCTGCCCTTCCCACTGCGAAATGGCCCCGGATATCAGCGGCTTGCCCGCAGCGACCGCGGCCTTGTTCACAAGATAGCGCGTGTCGAAATTGTCCGATCCGTCAAGGATCAGATCATAGTCCGCGAAAAGCGCGGCCGCGTCCTCGTCCCGCAGATGCCGGTGATAGGGCCTGACCGTGATATGCGGGTTGAGCGCCAGCATCGTCGCCCTTGCGGAAAACACCTTGGGCTGGCCGATGCGGTCGTCGCTGTGGATCACCTGACGCTGCAGGTTGGAGTTCGATACCGTATCGTCGTCGATGACCCCGATGGTTCCCACACCCGCGGCGGCAAGATAAAGCAGCACGGGTGAGCCAAGCCCGCCGGCGCCGATCACCAGCACACGCGCATCCTTCAGCCTCCGCTGCCCCATGCCGCCGATTTCGCGCAGGACGATGTGGCGGGCATAGCGATCCAGCTCGACCGGCTTGAACGGGCCGGCAGGCTCTTCGGCGGCCGGCCGCGCCCGCCCGCGCAGCCGGACAAGAACCCGCCGGTAGCCCAGAACCAGCGCCGCGCCCAGCCCGAGCGCCAGCCACGGCCGCCAGTCGCCGCCAAGGGCATCGCGCAGGGGATGGGCCTCCGGCAGGGCGAGCAGGGCAAGGACGACCCCCGCCCAGAGGCAGCCCAGCATGAGGACAATCACCCGCGCCGGCAGCCGAAGCACCAGACCCAGCGCCACCAGTGCACAGGCGATCAGAAGAACGCTCATTCCCGCCCCGTCGATCCGAACCCGCCGTCGCCGCGCCGCGTTTCGGCAAGGGACCCGACCTCTTCGAAAACGGCGCGTTTCACCGGGGCCACGATCATCTGCGCGATCCTTTCGCCGTGGCGGATCACGAAGGCTTCCGTGCCGAGATTGATCAAGAGAACACCGAGCGGCCCGCGATAGTCGCTGTCAATCGTGCCCGGCGTGTTGGGCAGCGAAATCCCGTGTTTCAGCGCCAGCCCGGATCGCGGGCGAATCTGCGCCTCATATCCTTCGGGGATCTCGATGCGCAGCCCGGTCGGAACGATCCGCCGCTCCATCGGGGCAAGCGTGATCCCCCCTGCCCGCCCGGCTTCCGGCAGGTTGGCGCGAATGTCGGCCCCGGCCGCGCCGGCCGTCTCATAGGCGGGCAAGGCAACCGACCGGTCGGCCCAATCCTCGCGCAGCACCCGGATCACAGGCGGCATGGCCTCATCCTTCTTCCCTCGTCCTTCTTCATTGCCAAAATACCCCCGCCGGAGGCATCCGCCCTATCCTCGCGCGCCAAGCGCATCGGCGACACGCGCCGCCAGACGGCGGGCGACGTCGTCCTTGGGCAGGCGCGGCCAGTCCTCGGCCCCGTCTTCGGTGATCAGCGTCACGGCATTCTCGGTACCGCCCATGATGCCGGTCGCGGGGCGCACATCATTGGCCACGATCCAGTTGCAACCCTTGCGCAGCCGCTTTGCCGCCGCATGGGCGGCCACGTCGTCGGTTTCGGCTGCGAACCCGACGACAAGCGCCGGACGACCCGTTTTCAACTGCGAGACATGGGCCAGTATGTCGGGGTTTTCGGCAAATTCCAGCGCCGGAACCATGCCGCTGCCGTCCTTCTTCATCTTCGAGGCCTGCGCATTGGCCACGCGCCAATCCGCCACGGCGGCCGCGCAGATCACCGCATCGGCCGGAAGCGACGCCTTCACCGCGTCAAGCATCTCTTGCGCGGTCTGCACGGCGACAACCCTGACACCGCCGGGCGGGGGCACCTGCGCGGGGCCGGTCACGAAGGTGACCTTCGCGCCCAGATCGCGCAGCGCGCGCGCCAAAGCCGCGCCCTGAGCGCCCGAAGACCGGTTCGCGATATAGCGCACCGGGTCGATCGGCTCATGCGTCGGGCCCGAGGTGACGACGACATGGCGCCCCCGCAAGGGCCCCTCGCCGAACGCCGCCTCGATCGCGGCGACGATTTCAAGAGGTTCCGCCATCCGCCCCGGCCCATACTCGCCGCAGGCCATGTCGCCCTCATTCGGTCCGGCAAAAAGAACATCGTCGCCGCGAAGGGCGGCGATGTTTCTTTGCGTCGCGGGATGCAGCCACATCCGCACATTCATGGCCGGCGCGATCAGCACCCGCTTGTCGGTCGCCAGCAGAAGGGTCGAGGCCAGATCGTCGGCATGCCCCCCCGCCATCTTCGCCATCAGATCGGCCGTGGCCGGGGCCACGACGACCAAATCGGCGGCCCGGCTGAGCTCGATATGGCCCATCTCGGCCTCATCGGTCAGATCGAAGAGATTGCGGTAGCATTTCGCGCCCGCCAGCGCGCCCGCCGAAAGCGGGGTGACGAATTCCTCGCCAGCCCTCGTCAGCACCGGCGTAACCGTGGCGCCGCGTTCCTTCAGCCGCCGGATCAGGTCAAGCGACTTGAAGGCGGCAATGCCGCCGCCGATGATCAACAGGATGCGCTTGCCCGACAGCATTGAGGCCTCGCTTCTTTGGGTCCCCAAGGATTAGGTCGCCATCGGGCCAATGACAAGCGGTGGGCTGCCGGCTGGCGGGGCCATCACGTTTCGTGATGGGTGCATCCACAAAGTTGCGCGTGACCGCGTGGCGCCGGGGCGCTATGGCTCGACCCGGACAAACGGGGATATGAAATGACCTACCATCTGGCTATCGGGGACCGGTCCTATTCAAGCTGGTCGCTGCGCGGCTGGCTGCTGTTCGAGAAATTCGGCCTGCCGGTCCGGTGCCATGCCGGCGTGCTTTATACCGAGGATTTCCAAAGGCTGCTTGCGGAATTTCCCCCTGCGCGGACCGTGCCCGCCCTGCGCCTGCCCGAGGGAGATGTCATTTCCGAAAGCCTTGCCATCGCCGAAACACTGGCCGAACGCCACCCCGAGGCGGGCCTGTGGCCAGAGGACCCGGCCGCCCGCGCCATGGCCCGTTCCATGGCGGCCGAAATGTGCACGAGCTTTTCGGCGCTTCGCGGCGATTGCCCGATGAACCTTCTGGTCAGCTATGAAGACAGCGCCCCGCGGGCCGAGGTTCTGGCCGATCTGGCGCGGATCGGGGTCTTGTGGGCGCGGGCACGTGACCGGTTCGGCACTGCGGGCCCGTGGCTTTTCGGCCGCTACACGGCGGCGGATGCATTTTTTGCCCCGGTGGCGACACGGATCGCAACCTACAACCTGCCGGTTTCGGCGGGCGCGATGGACTATGTGAACGCCCATCTTTCCGATCCGTCCTTTCGCCGCTGGCGGGCGATGGGCAAGGCGCAGAACCTGATCCAGCCGAGCTATGCCAAACCCTTTGCGGAACGCGCGTGGCCCGGGCCGGCGCCCCTGCCCGCCGAGATCGCCGATGGCCCGTCAGAGAACACCGCCTGCCCCTACTCGGGCGATCCGGTCACGGATTTCCTGCGTCTTGAGGGCCGCGTCTGGGGCTTTTGCAACCCCTTTTGCCGGGACAGGACGCTGGCCGACCCCGAAGCCTGGCCGGCATTCATGGCGATGCTCGCGCGTTAACCATTCTTAAACCACGTTCGCGGTAGCCGTTAACCATTCGCAAAGGGGACGGCGGTTCATGGTGGCGCGCACCTATACGGTGGCTTTCGAAGGGATCGAGGCGCGGCTGGTCGAGGTGCAGTGCAGCGTCGCGGCGGGGATGCCCGCCTTTGCCGTGGTGGGCCTGCCCGACAAGGCGGTCAGCGAGGCCCGCGACCGCGTGCGCGCCGCCCTGACATCGATGTCGATCGCGCTGCCATCCAAGCGGATCACCGTCAATCTGTCGCCCGCGGACCTGCCAAAAGAGGGTTCGCATTTCGATCTGCCGATTGCGCTGGCGCTTCTGGCCGCGATCGACATCCTGCCGCGCGAAGAGGTCGAGGCAACCGTCTCGCTTGGGGAATTGTCGCTCGACGGGCGGCTGGTGCCGGTGATCGGCGCGTTGCCGGCGGCCATGGCCGCCGCAGAGGAAGACCGGACCCTGCTTTGCCCCCGGGCGTGCGGGGCCGAGGCGGCATGGGTCGGCACGGTACCGGTCATAGCGGCGGCAACGCTGAACGACGTCCTGCGGCATTTCTGCGGACAGGCCCCGATCACGCCGGCGACGCCGGGCGAGGTGCGCCAGGAAGGCAGCACCCGGGACCTGCGCGACGTGAAGGGGCAGGAACGCGCCAAGCGCGCGCTCGAGATCGCGGCGGCGGGCCGTCACCACATGCTGATGGTGGGCGCGCCCGGATCCGGCAAGTCCATGCTGGCCGCGCGCATGCCCGGTATCCTGCCGCCCCTGACCGCGCCCGAGGCGCTGGAGACCTCGATGATCCACTCGCTGTCAGGGCTGCTCGACGAAGGCGGGATCAGCCGGACCCGCCCCTTCCGCGAGCCGCATCACACCGCATCCATGGCCGCAATCGTCGGCGGCGGACGCGGTGCGAAACCCGGCGAGATCAGCCTGGCGCATAACGGCGTCCTGTTCCTTGACGAATTCCCCGAATTTCCGCGCACCGTTCTTGAAACGCTGCGCCAGCCGATCGAAACGGGCGAGGTCGTGGTGGCGCGGGCCAATGCCCATATCCGCTATCCCTGCCGTTTCCTGCTGATCGCGGCCGCCAACCCCTGCAAATGCGGCTATCTTTCCGACCCCGCGCGCGCCTGCGCCCGCGTCCCGCACTGTGGCGAGGATTATCTTGGCCGCATCTCGGGCCCGCTGATGGACCGGATCGACCTGCGCGTCGAGGTGCCGCCGGTGGCTTACGGCGATCTCGACCTTCCGCCGACGGGCGAAAGCTCGGCCAGCGTTGCCGCGCGTGTGGACCGCGCCCGGTCGGTCCAGCGGAAACGCTACGGAAACAAGGGCGATATCCGCGTGAATGCCGATATCGAGGGCAGGCTGCTGGAAGAGGTCGCAAGCCCGGATTCCGAAGGGCGCGACCTGCTGGCGAGGGTGGCCGAGCGCTTTGGCCTGACGGCGCGCGGCTATCACCGCATCCTTCGCGTCGCCCGCACGATCGCCGATCTCGACACTGCCGAAGACATCCGCAAGCCCCATGTGGCCGAAGCGGTCAGCTATCGGCTGAACGCGCGGTTCGGCCAGTAAGGAAACGGCGGCACCCGCGCCCCGGTCCATGGCCCCGCGGTCACCTCCGCCTGGCCTCGATCGCCTCCCATATCCGGGCAGCCGCGTTGGTTCCGTCGAATCGCTCCAGCTCCTGAATACCGGTGGGCGAGGTCACGTTGATCTCGGTCAGCCAGTCGCCGATCACGTCGATCCCGACGAAAACCTGCCCCTTTTCGCGCAATGTCGGCCCGATCGCGGCGCAGATTTCCCGGTCACGCGCCGTCAGCCCGACCTTTTCGGGCCGCCCGCCCACATGCATGTTCGACCGCGTCTCGCCCTCGGCCGGGACGCGGTTGATCGCGCCGACCGGCTCGCCGTCGACAAGGATGATGCGCTTGTCGCCCTTGACCACGGCCGGCACGTATTTCTGGGCGATCAGGGGTTCGCGGTTGATGCCGGTGAACAATTCGTGCAGCGACGCCAGATTGCGGTCGCTCGGGTCAAGCCGGAAGACGCCGGCGCCGCCATTGCCGTAAAGCGGCTTGAGGATGATGTCGCCATGGGCCGCCTTGAACGCGCGGATCGTCGCAAGATCGCGCGCGATCAGCGTTGGCGGCGTCAGATGCGGGAACTTCAGGACAAGAAGCTTTTCGGGAAAATTGCGCACCCAGAACGGATCGTTCACGACCAGCGTGCCGGGGTGGATCATGTCCAGAAGATGTGTCGTGGTGATATAGCCCATGTCGAAGGGCGGGTCCTGACGCAGCCAGACGACATCCAGTGTCGCAAGATCAACCTCGGTTTCGGCGCCGAGCGTGACGTGATTGCCCTTCTCGCGCCGAACGGTCATCGGCCAGCCGCGTGCCATGACCCGGCCTTCGCGGTAAGACAGCCGGTCAGGCGTGTAGTAAAACAGCGCATGCCCCCGCTCCTGCGCCTCGAGCGCCAAGCGAAAACTCGAATCCGCATCGATATTGACGTTTCCGATCGGATCCATCTGGAATGCGACTTTAAGCGACATCTGCCTGACCTATTGCTTCACCGGTTCAGGCGATTGATGAACGAGCACGGCGCGGGATGCAATCGGCGATCAGTGCCCCAGTGCATTCGGGATGATCTCGATCCGGCCCCGCCGGTCGACCAGCGCGACGTCAAAGCGCATGGCGCTGTCCTGCCCATCGGCTTCGGAAGCGACGAATTCCGACGCGGCCGACATTATGCGCCACATCTGGCGTTCACTGAGCCGTTCCGCGGCGATGGCGTGGGTCGAGGCGCATTTGACTTCGGTGAAGATCAGCCCGTCGGGGCCACGAAAAACCAGATCGATCTCTCCCGATTGTCCGCGCCAGCGCCGGGCCGTAACGGAATGGCCCATCCGGGCATAGTGCCGGGCCACCTGATCTTCCGCTGCCGCGCCGCTGTGGTAGGCGATCGCCCCCTTCAGCCGTCGCGCCCGATTTTCAAGGCGGCCTGATAGACCTGCCGCCGCGGCAGATCGAACGCTTTCGACACCAGATCGGTGGCATCCTTCATCGAATGGCATTCCAAAGCCTCCCGTAACGCGGCATCGACATCATCGGGATCGGACGCACGGTCGCCCGCGCGGTCGACGACGACGACGATTTCCCCTTTGACGGCCCGCCCCCGATAGGCGTCGCGAAGATCCCCGATACTGCCGCGCGACACGTCTTCAAAGCGTTTTGTCAGCTCTCTGCAAACGGCCGCCCGGCGGTCCGCCCCGAAATACTGCCCCAGATCATCTAACAATCTCTGAAGACGCCTGGGGCTTTCATAAAGGATCAGCGTCGCGGGGATATTCGACAGCTCGGCCAGCCATTTTTGGCGTTGCGCGCCGCTGGAGGGCGGAAATCCGGCAAAGAGGAAACGGTCGGACGGCAGGCCCGAAACCGTCAGCGCCGCCAGCACGGCCGAGGGTCCGGGGGCGCTGGTCACGGCATGGCCTGCCTCGATGGCGGCGCGGCCCAGCTGGAAGCCGGGATCGGCCACCAGCGGCGTTCCGGCCTCGGAGGCATAGGCCACCGAACGCCCCTCGGCCAGCGCCTGCAACAGTCTTGGGCGCATCCTCGCGCCGTTGTGGTCGTGATAGGCCAGAAGCGGGCGGTCGCCGAGAGCGATGCCGTGGATATCCATCAGGTGCCGGAGGCTTCGTGTATCCTCGGCGGCGATGATATCGGCGCTGGCAAGGATATCGAGGGCGCGCAGTGTGATGTCCCGCGCCGCTCCGATCGGGGTGGCAAGGAAGTAGAGGCCCGGCGAAAGCGCCTCTTTGCGGCCGGTCGTCGCCAATGGCTTTGCTCCTGCGTTTACTTCCATTGGCAGAGACCCTAGTCTTGCCGCCAATCCAATGACCCAAAGACGGATCCAAGGACGTTGCCATGTTCACTGTTTTGAGTACCCGCCGCAAGGCACTGAGGTTCATTGCCGCCGCGGCGTCGGCCTTGGCGCTTTCCGCCTGCGACCCCGTTCCATCCTCGCGCGGGCCGGCCGTGGATCTGAACGCGCCGGTTGCGGTGGCGCTGATCCTGCCTTCGGGCTCGGGCAATTCCGGCGATGAGGTGCTGGCGCGCAACCTGAAACAGGCCGCCGATCTGGCGATTGCCGACCTTAACGGCGTGCAGATCGACCTGCGCGTCTACAATGCGGGATCCGATCCGTCCACGTCCGCGGCGATGGCGCGGCAGGCCGTCGATGAGGGCGCGAAGATCATTCTTGGCCCGGTCTTCGCCGAATCCGCCAATGCCGCCGCGGTGGCGGTAAGCGGCAGCGGCGTGAATGTCCTGTCCTTTTCCAACAATACCGACATCGCCGGCGGCAATCTTTTCGTTCTGGGACCGACGTTCCAGAACACCGCGAACCGGCTGACCCGATACGCCAAGCGCGCGGGCAAGAGCCGGCTGATGCTTGTCTACGACAACAACGCGGCCGGTCAGCTTGGCAACCGGGCGATCTCGTCCGCGGCGGCGGCCAGTGGGGTCACCGTCGTCGGGGCGGCAACATACGAGTTCTCGCAGCAGGGCGTGATCAATGCCGCGCCATCGATTGCCAGCCAGATCCGCTCTGCCGGGGCGGATTCGGTCTTTTTCACCGCCGACACGGCCGGTTCGCTGCCGCTGCTCGCGCAATTGCTGCCCGAGGCGGGGATTGCAGCGCAGACCGTTCAGTTCATCGGGCTGACGCGGTGGGATATCCCGTCGGCAACGCTTTCGATGCCGGGCATTCAGGGCGGCTGGTTCGCGCTGCCGGATCCGGGGCTTGCCCAGCAGTTCGATTCGCGCTTTGTCGCGGCTTACGGCGAATCGCCGCATCCCATCGCGGGCCTTGCCTATGACGGCATCGCGGCGATCGGCGCGCTGATCCGAAGTGGCCGGACCGATGCGCTGACAGCCGCCGCGCTGACGCAGTCGGCGGGCTTTGCCGGGGTCAACGGCGTCTTCCGCCTCCTGCCCAACGGCACCAATGAACGCGGCCTTGCCGTTGCCCAGATCCAGAACGCACAGGTGGTGGTGATTGATCCTGCTCCAAGAAGCTTCGGCGGCGCCGGGTTCTGACGCGGCGGCGGCATGGCCGCCGTCGGATCTGCCCGCGACGATCGCCGGGCACCCGATCTTCGACACCGGCGCCTTTGCCGCAAGTGTGGCTGCTTGTCTGGCGGGCAATGAGCGCCCGGCCCGCCCGGTCATCGTCGAGATGATCGCGGCCGCGCAGGCAGAGGTCACGGCCGCGATCGCTTCGGATTTCGCCGATCATCCGCGCCGCGCCCGTCAGACGGTGTATTCCTATGCGATGCTGATGGACGCTATCGTGAAATGCGTCTTCCATCTTGCTTCGGAAGTGCTGCACCCGCAACCGATGCCGACCAAGGTAGAGGCTCTGGCCGTCATGGCCGTCGGCGGTTACGGGCGCGCCGAAATGGCGCCGCAATCGGATGTCGACCTTCTGTTCCTGACGCCATGGAAGATCACCGCTTGGGCCGAAAGCGTCATCGAATCGATGCTTTACATCCTTTGGGATCTGCGCCTGAAGGTCGGCCATGCCAGCCGCACGGTAAAGGATTGCCTGCGTCTGGGGCGCGAGGATTTCACCATCCGCACGGCCCTTCTGGAGCGTCGCTTCATCTGTGGCCATCAGCCGCTTGCGGCCGAGTTGAAGACGCGGCTGCGCGACGATCTTTTCAAGGGAACCAGCATCGAATTCATCGAGGCCAAGCTGGCTGAGCGTGAGGAGCGCCACAAGCGGCAGGGCGGCCAACGCTATGTGCTTGAGCCGAATGTGAAAGAGGGCAAGGGCGGGTTGCGCGACCTTCAGACCCTTTACTGGATCGGAAAGTACATCCATGCGGTGCGTCATGCGGACGAGCTGGTCGCGCAGGGGCTGTTGAAGCGCGAGGAATATCAGACCTTCGCCGCCGCCGAGGATTTTCTCTGGGCGGTGCGCTGCCACCTGCACCTGATCACGCGGCGCCCGCAGGATCAGCTGACCTTCGACCTTCAGGTCGAGGTCGCCGCGCGGATGGGCTATGCGGATGGCGCCGGGCGGCGCGCCGTCGAGCATTTCATGCAGGACTATTTCCGCCATGCCACCCATGTCGGCGAACTGACCCGTGTCTTCCTGACCGCGCTTGAGGAACGCCACGCCAAGAAAGAGGCGATGCTGGCCGGCCTGCTGCGCCGCAGCCGCCGCAAGACCCGCGAGGGTTTTCGCGTCGACCGGGGCCGGATCAACATCGTCGACGAAAAGGCGTTTCTTGCCAACAAGCTGAACCTCTTGCGGCTTTTTGAGGAAGGCCTGCGGACGGGCAACCTGATCCACCCCGAAGCGATGCGCGTCGTCGTTCAGAACCTGAGCATGATCGATGACGAGATGCGCGAGGACAAGGAAGCCACCCGCATCTTCCTTGACCTGATGCTGAAGCATGGCAACCCGGAACGGGCATTGCGGCGGATGAACGAACTGGGCGTCCTGTCCGCGTTCATCCCCGAGTTCGAACCCATCGTCGCCATGATGCAGTTCAACGTCTATCACCATTACACGGTCGACGAGCACACGATCCAGACGATCTCGACACTGGCGCAGATCGAGCGCAAGGAACTGATCGAGGAACTGCCGCTCTCGTCCTCCATCCTCGATGCGGGGGTCAACCGGCGCGTGCTTTATGTCGCGCTGCTGCTGCACGACATCGGCAAGGGACGGCCCGAGGACCATTCGATCCTTGGCGCCCAGATCGCCCGCAAGGTTGCGCCGCGGCTTGGGCTGACGCCAGAGGAAAGCGAAACCGTCGAATGGCTGGTGCGCTATCACCTGACCATGTCGGACATGGCGCAAAAGCGCGATATCTCGGACCCGCGCACGGTGCGCGATTTCGCCAAGATCGTGAAGACCCGCAAGCGGCTCGATCTTCTGACGGTGCTGACGGTCTGCGACATCCGTGGCGTCGGGCCGAATACGTGGAACAACTGGAAGGCCATGCTTCTGCGCCGTCTTTACGCGGAAACGGCCGACGCGCTGGAAGCCGGGCTTGAAAATATCAACGCGGGCAAGCGGGAGGCCGAGGCAAAGCGCGCCCTGCGCGACGCATTGTCCGACTGGGATGCGAAGGATGTCCGCAAGGAGACGGCGCGGCATTACGGCCCCTATTGGCAAGGGCTTGCGACAGCGGCGCAGGTGGTCTTCGCGAAGCTTCTGCGGGATATTCCCGACAATGCCATCCGCATCGACATCAAGCCCGATCCCGATCATGACGCGACGCGCGCCTGTTTCGCGCTGGCCGATCATCCGGGCATCTTCTCGCGCCTTGCGGGGGCGCTGGCGCTGGTCGGGGCCAATGTCGTCGATGCGCGCACCTATACCACGAAGGATGGGTATGCCACGGCCGTCTTCTGGGTGCAGGACAGCGAAGGCCACCCCTACGAGGCCGAGCGCCTGCCGCGCTTGCGCACGATGATCCAGAAGACGCTGAAGGGCGAGGTGATCGCACGCGATGCCCTGAAGGACCGCGACAAGATCAAGAAACGCGAACGCCAGTTCCAGTTTCCGACGCACGTTACCTTCGACAATGACGGGTCCGAAATCTACACGATCGTCGAGGTCGATACGCGCGACCGCCCCGCCCTGCTTTACGATCTGACCCGCACGCTGGCGGCCAGCAACATCTATATCGCCAGCGCGGTGATCGCGACCTATGGGGCGCAGGTCGTGGATACCTTCTATGTGAAGGACATGTTCGGCTTGAAACTGCACACGAAATCAAAGCAGGACAGCCTTGAACGCAAATTGCGCCAAGCGATCAGCGAAGGTGCCGAACGGGCAAGGGGCGAATGAAACCGATCCGTCTGATCCGGGGCTTCCTGACGGTCGGGGCCTGGACGTTTCTGTCGCGGATCGCGGGATTCGTCCGCGATGTGCTGCTCGCCGCCTATCTGGGCACCGGGCCGGTGGCCGAGGCCTTTCTGGTGGCCTTCACGCTGCCGAACATGTTCCGCCGCTTCTTTGCCGAAGGGGCGTTCAACACCGCTTTCGTGCCGCTCTTTTCCAAGAAGCTTGAGACCGGAGACGATCCGCGCGGCTTTGCCGAGGATGCGTTTTCGGGCCTTGCCTTCGTCACGCTGGTGGTTTCGGTGCTGGCGATGGTTGTGATGCCGTGGCTGGTTCTTGCCATGGCGGGCGGATTTGCGGGCGACGGGCGGTTGCCTTTGGCGGTCGAATACGGGCGCATCTGCTTTCCCTATATCCTGCTGATCTCGCTCACCGCCCTTCTGTCGGGCCTTCTGAACGCGGGCGGGCGTTTCATCGCGGCGGCGGGCGCGCCGGTATTGCTGAACGTCATCTTCATCGCGGCGATGGTCACGGCGGACCGGCTGGGCTGGGACATGGGTCTGACCATGGCATGGGCGACACCGGCGACGGGGCTGGCGCAACTGGCGCTCGTCTGGTTTGCCGCGGCGCGGATGGGCTTTCCCTTGCGGCTGCGCCGCCCGCGCATGACGCCCGATCTGCGGCGGCTTCTGACCATCGCCGCGCCTGCGGTTCTGGCGGGTGGCGTGGTGCAGGTCAACCTTCTGGTCGGCCGTCAGATCGGCAGTTTCTTTGACGGCGCGATTGCATGGCTGAGCTTTGCCGACCGGCTTTACCAGTTGCCGCTGGGTGTCGTGGGCATCGCCATCGGGATCGTTCTTCTGCCCGACCTGTCGCGGCGCCTGAAGGCGGCCGATTGGATTGGCAGCCGATATGCCTATTCGCGCGCGACCGAATTCGCGCTGTTCCTGACGGTGCCTGCGGGCATTGCCCTTGTCGTCATTGCGGGCCCGCTGATCTCGGTCCTTTACGAGCGGAGGGCCTTCGGCCCGGCGGATGTGACGCCAACGGCGCTGGCACTGGCGATCTATGGCGCGGGCCTGCCCGCCTTCGTGCTGCAAAAGGTGCTGCAACCCTTGTATTTCGCGCGCGAGGATACCGCGACGCCGTTCAGATACGCGGTCTGGTCGATGGTGGTGAACGCGGTGCTTGCCATCGGGCTTGCGCCGGTTTTCGGCTTTGCGGCGGCAGCGCTTGGCACCACGCTGGCCGGATGGGCGATGGCCTTTCAGCTTTGGCGCGGAACCCGGGCGATGGGCGATGCCGCCCGCGCGGATGAGCGGTTGCGGTTCCGGGTGCCGCGCATCGTTCTGGCCTCGCTCATCATGGGGATTTTCCTTGCCGTGGCGCAATCGGCGCTGGCCGCGCCCCTGGCGGACCGGACCGATCGCTATTGGGCGCTGGCGGTGCTCATCCTGGCCGGAATGGCGGTTTACGGTGCCGCGGCCTATGCGCTTGGCGGCTTCCGCATTGCCGATTTCCGGGGCGGGGCGCCGCGTCAGCGCTGACGGATGCGCGCGATCATATGGGCTGGCCCGCCGGGGCCGACCAGGAATGACAGGCCGAAACCGGTCGCAAAGCCCGCCACTTCGGCGATCCAGTCCGGTGAACTTCCGAAGAAGATCGCAAAGACCAGCCGGATGCCCAGAAGAAAGCCGATCAGCGAAAAGGCCCGGTTCCGGTTGGCATGGACCGCGCCAAGCCGGGTCCAGAGAATGAAGGTAAAGGCGCCGATCAGGCCGAACGCTCCGGGATAGGCGCCAAAGAGCGGGTAAACGAGCCCCGGTATCAGCGAATAGACCACCGCACTGATCACGACCGAGGCGACATAGACGGCCAGCACCGCCGCGCCGCTGAACACCTCGCCCACGAACTTGCCCATTGCCAGAATGAAGACCCCGGCCCAGACCGCATGCATCAGGCTGCCATGCACCACCGAATAGGTGAAAAAGCGCATGAGGTCGTCGGCGCTGAACGTCCGGCTTGCCAGCATGTAATCGAGCATCGCGGGCGAAAGTGCAAAGCGCTGCAATGCCTCGTTGCGCCAGCCGATCCCGCCTGCCCCCCCGGCCAGACCGAGGCTGCCCGCATTCAGCACCAGTTCCATCGCGACGATCGGCAGAAGGATCAGCCAGACCACCGGTGGAAGCTGGTTGATCGGAGAGGCGTGATGGCCGGGCTGCATGGACGCTCCTTGTTGACGGGCTTTGTCCCTTGCGATACGCGAGCAAGGCTTGAATATCCAGCCGAACCTGTGAGGAAAACCATGACCGACGCGGCGAAGTCCAAATTCACCCCGCGCGTATTTTCCGGCATCCAGCCGACGAACCACCTGCAACTGGGCAATTACCTTGGCGCGGTGAAGCGGTTTGTCGAGATGCAGAACAGTGGGGTCGAGACGATCTATTGCATCGTCGACCTGCACGCGATCACGGTCTGGCAGAACCCCGGCGATCTGCGCAATGCCACGCGCGAACTGGCGGCGAGCTATATCGCATCGGGACTAG
This sequence comes from Paracoccaceae bacterium, assembly GCA_020447005.1. Lineage (GTDB taxonomy): Bacteria > Pseudomonadota > Alphaproteobacteria > Rhodobacterales > Rhodobacteraceae > Albidovulum. The sequence goes on along the minus strand of JAGRDO010000028.1, from coordinate 32,992 downwards.
ACCCCAAGCGGTCGATCCTGTTCAACCAGAGCCAGGTTCCGGCCCATGCCGAACTGGCGTGGATCTTCAATTGCGTGGCCCGCATGGGCTGGATGAACCGCATGACCCAGTGGAAGGACAAGGCCGGCAAGGACGCCGAAAAAGCCTCGCTTGGCCTGTTCGCCTATCCGTCGCTGATGGCGGCCGACATCCTGCTGTATCACGCGACCCATGTGCCCGTGGGCGAAGATCAGAAACAGCATGTCGAGCTGACGCGCGACATCGCGGCGAAGTTCAACCACGATTATGGCGTCGATTTCTTCCCCATGACCGAGCCGGTGATCGAAGGGGTCGCGACGCGGGTCATGTCGCTGCGCGACGGCACCAGGAAGATGTCGAAATCCGATCCCTCGGATGCCAGCCGCATCAACCTGACCGACGATGCCGACACCATCGCGCAGAAGTTCCGCAAGGCCAGGACCGATGCCGAACCCCTGCCCGCGACACTGGAGGGGCTGAAGGACCGGCCCGAGGCGCGCAATCTTGTCAATATCTACGCCGCGCTTGCCGAAACTTCGCCCGAAGCGGTGATCGGCGAGTTCGCGGGCAAGGGCTTTGGCGCGTTCAAGCCGGCGCTTGCCGATCTGGCGGTTGCCAAGCTGTCGCCGCTGGCGGCCGAGATGCAGCGCCTGATGGCCGATCCGGCCGAGATCGACCGTATCCTTGGCGACGGTGCCGACCGGGCCGCGGCCATCGCCCAGCCGATCCTTGACCGGGTTTACGACATCACCGGGATGGTGCGGTCACGCCGCCGCTAACGGTTGACGATATCGCTGTGAAAGCGGTTCAGAAGCAGAAGCGCCAGCGCCAAGAGGCCAAGCGACACGCCGAATACATAGACAGGCGACAGGTAGTCGCCTGCATATGTCGGGTAAATCCCCTTGCGGATCTGGCCCACGACATGAACCAGCGGGTTCCACCACAGCCATGAACGATAGGGTTCGGGCACGCTGGCCAGCGGGAAGAACACGCATGTAAGGATCAGCATCGGCCGGTTCAGAATACCCCATATCCGTTCCCAGACCGGGAAGAGCGACTGCAGAAGGCAATTCATGGCCCCCACACCGAGGGCAATCGCCAGCACCATCGCGCCGCCGAGGCAGATTGCCGGGATGTCGAGGATGACCTCGACGCCCGAGCCGATGATGATCGTGCCCAGAACCAGCGTGAAAACCATGATCTGCGTCAGCGCATTCAGGAGCCACCTTGCCATAAGCGCATCGAAATAGGTGACACCGGGATAGGCCAGCAGGGCCCGCGAAAAACGCAGCGAGGTGGCCACCTTTTGCGAGATGTCCATATAGGCGAGAAACGGCAGGAGTCCGGATGCGTAAAAGAGCGCAAAGCTGGTGCCGATGGGGGGCGCGCGAAACACCACGGTGAAGACGACGGTTATCAGGATGATGCCGGCGACGGGTTCGAGGACCGCCCAGAGATAGCCGACGATGTTGCGCCCGTAGCTTGTCGACATTTCCCGCAAGACCAGCGCGGCGATGGTCCGCAGCGTGCGGGTGCCGTTCGGTCGCTGTACAAGTCCGGTTCGATCTGGCATGACTTCTGGCATCTTTCCCGGGGATGGCCGGAACCCGGCCCGGTTGCGCATTCTAGACAAAGGGGCCCTCTTTGAAAGAGCAAACCATCCCGAAGCCGGACCTGACCGATCACCCGGGTGCGCGGCAGACCGCCGGCGGCGCGCGGCTGCGGCGCCGCCACCGGGCCATCGGCATCAGTTTCCTGCTTGTCGTTCTTCTGCCCGCACTCGTTTCGGCGGCCTATCTGTGGCTGGTCGCGGCCGACCAGTACGAATCGCGCTTCGGCTTTTCGGTCCGCAAGGAACAGACGCAGTCCGCCGTCGAGATCCTTGGCGGCATCACGGAATTCAGCGGGTCGAGCACCTCGGACACCGATTTTCTCAACAAGTACATCCGCGGCCGGCAGATGGTTCAGGTGGTGGACAGGGAACTGGACCTTTCGTCCATCTATCAGCGGCAGGGCGATCCGGTGTTTTCGCTGGCCAGCGATGCGTCGATCGAGGATCTGGAGGCCTATTGGAGCCGGGTCGTGACGGTTTTCTACGATTCCTCGGACGGGCTGATCGAGGTGCGGGTTCTGGCCTTCGATGCGGCCAGCGCGCAAAGCGTGGCGCAGGCGATCCTTGCCGAAAGCAGCCGCATGATCAACGAGTTGACGGCAATCGCGCGCAGCGACGTCACCCGATATGCCAAGGACGAGCTTGACCGCGCGGTGGATCAGCTGAAGACCGCGCGCCAGACGCTGACCGAATTTCGCAGCACCACCCAGATCGTCGATCCGGCGGCGGATATCGAAGGGCGGATGGGCATTCTCAATTCGCTGCAATCCGCGCTTGCGACCTCGCTGGTCGATCTTGACCTCTTGCTGAAGAACACGAGCCCGAGCGATCCGCGCATCATCCAGACGCGCCAGCGCATTGCCGCCATCGAACAGCGCATTCAGGACGAGCGCGCCAGCTTTTCAACCAGCCGGACGAAGGACGAGATCCCCTATTCCAAGCTTGTCGGCGAATATGAGGCGCTGCATGTCGATCTGGAATTTGCCGAAAAGAACTATGTCGCGGCACTGACGGGCTATGAATCCGCGCTGGCGGATGCGCAAAAGCAGTCGCGCTATCTGGCGACCTATGTCGCGCCCACGCTTGCCGAAACGGCCAAATACCCGCGCCGCGGCATCCTTCTGGCGATGATCGCCGGGTTCCTGGCGCTTGGCTGGGCGATCGCGGTCCTGATCTATTATTCGATACGCGACCGGCGATGATCCGGCTTGTCGATCTGTCGAAAACCTTTCATGTCCGCGGCACGGCAATCACGGTTGCCGACCGGATCAACGCGGTTTTTCCCGCCCGGGCCTCGGTTGCGCTTCTGGGGCGCAACGGGGCGGGAAAATCCACGCTGCTGAAGATGATTGCCGGCACGTTGCAACCCAGTTCGGGCGAGGTCCGGATCGAAGGCAGCGTGTCATGGCCCGTCGGGTTCGCGGGCAGTTTTCACCCGGAACTGACCGGGTTGCAGAACACGCGCTTTGTGGCGCGGGTTTACGGTATCGATTCCGATGCGCTGGCGCGGATTGCCGAAGACATCTCGGGCCTCGGGCGCAGTTTCCATCTGCCGGTCGGCGGCTATTCCTCGGGCATGAAATCGCGTCTGGCCTTCGCGGTTTCGATGGGATGCGATTTCGATACCTATCTGGTCGACGAAGTGACCTCGGTCGGCGATGCCGCCTTTCGCGCGGAAAGCGAACGCATCTTTGCCGAACGGCTGGAGCATCGCGGCGCGATCATCGCGTCGCACGCGCTTGGCATGGTGCAGCGCCTGTGCCGGCATGGCGCCGTTCTGGAGGGCGGCCGGCTGACCTATCATGAGGATATCGGGGACGCGATCGCGCATCATGAGGACATCATGCGCAGGCCGGGCTGACAACATGGTGGCTGTTGCCGGTGGTACCCGCGGCCGGATTTGAACCGGCACGGCCTTTCGGCCTAGGGATTTTAAGTCCCCTGTGTCTACCATTCCACCACGCGGGCACGCCCGGCGACCATAGCCATCTGGACGGCGGCGGCAAGATCAGAGACCGGCCTCTTTCACCGCTTCCATCGCGACGTAGGTCGAGGTTGACGCGACGAAGGGAAGGGTTGAGATACGTTCGCCGAGAACCCGCCTGTAATCGGCGATATCGCTGGTGCGCACCTTCATCAGATAGTCGAAGCCGGCCGCCATCATGTGGCATTCCTCGATCTCGGGCATGCCGCGCACGGCCTTGTTGAAGGCCTGCAACGCCGCCTCGCGCGTGTCCGAAAGCCGCACTTCGACATAGGCGACATGCGCAAGGCCCATGCGGATCGGATTAAGCACCGCTCGATAACCGGCGATGACCCCCGCACCCTCAAGCCTTTTGACCCTTGCCTGAACCGGGGTCTTGGTCAGCCCGACCTTGCGCGCAAGTTCGGTCAGCGACATCCGCCCGTCTTCGGACAACAGGCGCAGGATGGCGGTATCGAAACGATCCAGATCGAAAAGTTCATTCTGACCATCGTTTTTCTTATCTTTGGTCATATTGACTGCAACCTTGCAAAATTTGGTCTGAAGCACTTGGCCACTATATATATGATAGGCGGAAATCGCGGAGGGAAAAATGCAGGAACTTTGGCAGAAAATCGACACCGGAACCCTTGCGGCAGAGGCGCCGCTGCTGAAGCAACTGATCGCCGATGCGGCACTGGATGCGGCCGACCGTGCCCGCATCGTGTCCGAGGGTGCCTCGCTTGTCCGCCAGATCCGCGCGGATGTGCGCCCCGGCCTCATGGAGGTTTTCCTCGCCGAATACGGTCTTTCGACCGAAGAGGGCATCTCGCTCATGTGTCTGGCCGAGGCGCTCTTGCGCGTGCCCGATGCCGAAACCATGGATGCGCTGATCGAGGACAAGATCGCGCCGTCGGACTGGGGCAAGCATCTGGGCCATTCCGCCTCGTCCCTGGTCAATGCCTCGACCTGGGCGCTGATGCTGACGGGCAAGGTGCTGGAGGAAAAGGAACCCGGTATCGTCGGCCATCTGCGCGGCGCGGTAAAGCGTCTGGGCGAGCCGGTGATCCGCCGCGCCGTACGTCAGGCGATGAAGGAAATGGGCCGCCAGTTCGTGCTGGGCGAAACCATCAACGCGGCGATGGAACGCGCCGCCAAGATGGAGGCGCAGGGCTATACCTATTCCTACGACATGCTGGGCGAGGCCGCGAAGACGGCCGAGGATGCCGAACGCTATGCGCTGGCCTATTCCAAGGCGATCAGTGCGATTTCGGCGGCGGCGCGCAGCGACGACATCCGCGCCAATCCGGGCATTTCCGTCAAGCTTTCAGCCCTGCATCCGCGCTATGAGATCGCGCAGGAAGCGCGCGTGATGGCCGAGCTTGTCCCCGTGGTGCGCGATCTGGCCCGGCAGGCCGCCAAGGCCCGCATGGGCTTCAACATCGACGCCGAAGAGGCCGACCGCCTGACCCTTTCGCTGCGGGTGATCGAGGCGGTTCTGGCCGATGAGGCGCTGAAGGGATGGGACGGGTTCGGCGTCGTCGTGCAAGCCTATGGCCGTCGCGCGGGTGCCGTGCTTGACTGGCTGCATGCCACGGCCGAACGGCTGGACCGCAAGATCATGGTGCGCCTTGTGAAGGGCGCCTATTGGGATGCCGAAGTCAAACGGGCGCAGGTGCTTGGCCTGACAGATTTTCCGGTCTTCACCCGCAAGGAAGCGACCGATGTCAGCTATATCGCCAATGCGAAAAAGCTTCTGGGGATGACTGACCGCATCTATCCGCAATTTGCCACGCACAACGCCCATACCGTGGCCGCGATCCTCGACATGGGCAAGGGCAAGCCGTTTGAGTTCCAGCGCCTGCATGGCATGGGCGAGCGGCTTCATGACATTGTCCTGAAGCGCGAAAAGACCCGCTGCCGGATCTATGCGCCGGTCGGCGCGCATCGCGACCTTCTGGCCTATCTGGTGCGGCGGCTGCTGGAGAACGGTGCGAACTCATCCTTCGTCAACCAGATCGTGGACGAGGATGTGGCGCCCGAAACCGTTGCCGGCTGCCCCTTCGATGCGGTCGAGGCGATGCTGCCGGGCCTGACCAACCGCGCCATCCGCAAGGGGCCAGAGCTTTTCGCCCCCGAACGCGCGAATTCGCTGGGCTTCGATCTGACCGACGCGCCCACGCTGGCGCGGATCGACGCAGAGCGCGATGCCTTCGCCAAGACCGAGTTTGCCGCCCAGCCGATCCTTGCCTGCAAGGTCGAAGGGCTGAAACCGCGCCGTGTCGTGAACCCCGCGACGGGCCAGCTGGTCGGCCGTGTCACCGATGCCTCGGCCGCGGATGTCGGCCGCGCCATCGGCGCCGCCCGGCCGTGGTCTGCACCGGCCGCCGAACGCGCCGCGATCCTGAACCGTGCCGCCGATCTTTACGAAGAGAATTTCGGCGCGATCTTTGCGCTGCTGGCCCGCGAGGCCGGCAAATCGCTGGCCGATGCCGTGGCCGAATTGCGCGAGGCGGTGGATTTCCTGCGCTATTACGCCGCGCGCGGGTTGGAACTGCGCCAGCCGCCGCTGGGTGTCTTTACCTGCATCAGCCCGTGGAACTTCCCGCTGGCGATCTTCACCGGGCAGATCTCGGCCGCCCTTGCCGCCGGCAACGCGGTGCTGGCCAAGCCGGCCGAACAGACGCCGCTGATCGCCGCCTATGCGGTCGCGCTGATGCACAAGGCCGGGGTTCCGGCCTCGGCGCTGCAACTGCTGCCCGGCGACGGCGCGACGGTTGGGGCTGGCCTGACCTCGGACGCGCGCGTCAACGGCGTCTGCTTCACCGGCTCGACCGAAACCGCCATGCTGATCCGCAAGGCGATGGCACGCCACCTTGCCCCCGGCGCGCCGCTGATCGCCGAAACCGGCGGGCTGAACGCGATGATCGTGGACTCGACGGCGCTGCCCGAACAGGCCGTGCGCGATATCGTCGCGTCATCCTTCCAGTCGGCGGGTCAGCGTTGTTCGGCCCTGCGCTGCCTTTACGTGCAGGAAGACATCGCCGCCCATTTCACCGACATGCTGTTCGGCGCGATGGAGGAACTGGTCGTCGGCGATCCTTGGGAGTTGTCGACCGATGTCGGCCCGGTCATCGACGAAGAGGCCGAAGGCGGCATTCGCGCCCATATCGAGAAGGCGCGCAAGGAAGGCCGCCTTCTGCGGCAGCTTTCGACGCCCAGGGGCGGGCATTTCATCGCGCCATCCGTCATCCGTGTGAACGGCATCGCCGACATGAAGCGCGAGATCTTCGGCCCCGTCCTGCATGTGGCGACCTTCGATGCCGACGAGTTGCCCAAGGTGATCGGTGACATCAATGCCACCGGCTATGGCCTGACCTTCGGTCTGCATACAAGGATTGACAACCGCGTGCAGGAACTGACCGAGGCGCTGCATGTCGGCAATATCTATGTCAACCGCAACCAGATCGGGGCGATCGTGGGCAGCCAGCCCTTCGGCGGCGAAGGGCTGTCGGGCACCGGCCCAAAGGCGGGCGGTCCGGAATATCTGGCGCGCTTCACTGCCCCTGTGGCAGCGGCGGCGGCGAAGAGCGGGGCCGATGGCAGCGCAGACGTGGCAGCGGTGCAAAAGGCGCTGACGGCCGCGCACCTGCCGAAAGTCCTGACCCAGATCGACCTGCCCGGCCCCACGGGCGAATCCAACCGGCTGACCCTTGTGACCCGCGCGCCCTTCCTTTGCCTTGGTCCGGGCAAGGCAGCCGCCGATGCACAGGCCGCGGCGGTAAAGGCGCTTGGCGGGCAGGCCGTGGCGGTGGCGGGTGCGCTGGCGCCAGAGGCCCTGACCACGCTTTCGGGCTTTGCCGGCGTGTTGTTCTGGGGCGATGAGCGGGAGGCGCGCGCCTTCGCCGCGGCGCTGGCGGAACGCAGCGGGCCGATCCTGCCCCTGATCACCGCGATGCCCGATCTTGGCCATGTGGCGCTGGAACGCCATGTCTGCGTGGACACGACGGCCTCGGGCGGGAACGCGCAATTGCTGGCGGAAGCGGGTTCCGCTTGACGCCCCCTCGCGGATCGGAAAACGTTGTTTCATGTTTCCGATCCGCGACCATAACCCTTCGCTTCGCACACCGTTCGTGGTCTATGCGCTGATCGCGGCGAATATCGCCGTGTTCATGGTCGAACTGCCCTATCTTGGCGATGAGCGCAGCGCTTCGATCCTTTTTCGCGATTGGGCGCTGATCCCGGCGGCGGTGACGCAATCGGGGGCGCTGCAGGGCATTTTCACCTCGATGTTCCTGCATGCCGGATTGCTGCATCTGGCGGGGAACATGCTGTTTCTGTGGATCTTTGGCGACAACATGGAAGATCAGCTTGGCCATCTGGGCTTTTTGATCTTTTACCTTGCCTGCGGGGCACTGGCGGCCATCGCGCATGTTGCGGCCGATCCCCTTTCAGTGGTGCCGACGGTCGGCGCATCCGGGGCCATCGGCGGGGTGATGGGGGGGTATCTTCTGCTTTTCCCGCGGGCGAAGGTCGATATCCTTGTGATCTTCATCATCTTCTTCCGCATCTTCACCATCCCGGCCTTCGTGATGCTGGGTATCTGGTTTGCGCTGCAGATCTTCTCGGGCATATCGGTTTCAGCGGCAAGCGGCGGCGTGGCCTATTGGGCCCATGCGGGGGGCTTCATTGCCGGGATCGTCTTTGCCCTGCCGGCATGGCTGCGGCGCGGGGCGCGGGGCTACTGGCAGGAAACCGACGGCCACCCGCCGCATCCCGAGGCCGCCTATTCGCCTTCGAACATCCCGATCATCAGGAGACGCCGCCGATGACGCTGCCATCGCTGAACACCCCCCATCGCGCGACCTGCCATTGCGGGGCGGTCGAACTGGCCGTCACGCTGGCGGATGGTTTCAACACCGCACGGCGCTGCGACTGTTCGTTCTGCGCCCGGCGCGGCGCGATCGCCGTATCCGCCCTTATGGGCGATGTGAAGGTTGTCCGGGGCGAGGAGAACCTGACGCTTTACACATGGAATACCGGCACGGCGAAGCATTACTTCTGCAAGACCTGCGGTATCTACACCCATCACCGCCGCCGGTCGAACCCGAACGAATATGGTGTGAATGTCGCCTGTCTGGAAGGCGTGAACCCGCGTGACCTTGGCCCGGTGGGGTGGAACGACGGGATCAACCACCCTTCCGACCGCGTTTGACGCGGCCATCGAGGACGCCCGATTCAAGGATGATCTCGGACACCTGATGTTCGCGCCGGTAGGCCATGACATGCACGCCCGATACACCGGCGATTTCGCGGATCTGCTGGATAAGCTCGATACAGATCTTCTTGCCTTCCGCGCCGGGCTTGTCGGCCTTTTCCATCCGCTCGATCAGCGCGTCGGGCACGTGGATACCCGGCACGTTCGAACGCATCCAGCGCGCCGCCTTGGCCGAGGCCAGAGGCCCGACACCCGCCAGTATGTAAACCCGCTTGTCGAGGCCCATGTCGCGCACCCGCGCCATGAAGCGTTCAAAGACCGGAATGTCATAGATGTAATTGGTCTGGATGAACTCGGCCCCTGCCTCGACCTTCTTGGCCAGCCGGTCGGGGCGCCAGTCGACGGGATGGATGCAGGGGTTTTCGGCCGCACCCAGAAACATCTGCGGCGGGCGCGTGATCTTGCGGCCCGAAAGGAACATGCCCTGATCGCGCATGGTGCGGATCGTGCGCAGAAGGGTCAGGGAATCGAAGTCGAAGACCGGTTTGGCGCCCGGCTGGTCCCCAACGCCGACCCCGTCGCCGGTCAGGCAAAGCACGTTCGTCACCCCCATCGCCGCCGCACCCAGAACATCGCCCTGAATGGCGATCCGGTTCCGGTCGCGACAGGAAATCTGGTAGACGGTCGAATAGCCCGCCCGCGTCAGAAGGGCCGAAATCCCGATCGAGGACATGTGGCAATTCGCGCCCGAGGCGTCGGTGGCATTGATGGCATCGGCCACCTCGCCCAGCGGCTGCGCGGCATCGAAGACGTCGGAGGGATCGGCGCTGTCAGGGGGGTTCAGCTCGGCCGTGACGGCAAAGCGTCCGGCGCGCAGCACCCGTTCCAGCCGCGAATGCGAGACGTGCCCTTCGGGCGGTGGGGCGTAGAGCGGAACGGTATCGGTATAATCAGCCATGGTCATGCCCCCCGCGCGTCGCGATTGACCGCCTGTTCCGGCTCGTCCGCGAGCGGCGCGCTGGCGGGTTCGATGGCGCGCGCCTCCGGGAAGGCCTGCGCCACGGCGGTCCGCGCCGCCTCGCGCGCTTCGCGCAGCTTGCCGGCCTTTTCGCGGCTCACGCGCAGCCATGACGACGAACCTTTCAGGCTGCGGTCGACCGGGGGCAGCACCTCGCGGATCTTGTCGCCGCCCTTCATGCGCGCCGCCCCGTCCCATGCCAGCGACCAGACGCATTTCATCTCTGGCTTCACCTCGCAATAGCCGCCCGGGCGAACCCCGCCACAGGGGCCGTTGCGCAATTCCTTCGGGCAATTCATCGGGCAGGACATGCCGGTAGAGGACAGGACGCATTGCCCGCACATCTTGCAATCGAAAAGCACGGTCTTGATCGCGCGTTCGACAAGGGCGACGGGCGCCTCGACGCGGTTGTATCCGATCTTTCTGAAGACGGGATCGAGCGCCACCATCGTCCGTTCCACCCGCGCATAGATCCATTCGAACACGGATGACTGCCTGACAGCGAACAAGCGGATGCGATACATCTCAACCCCGATGCGTTGCCCTGCCGTCAGGTTCGATCGGGCGGCCCGGCTTTGCAAGCGATTTCGGCGAATTTGATGCCCGGCGTCAGCGATAGGTCGCTTGCTTGCCCGTCAGACCCGCCATCACCGCCGCCACCTGATTGGGCTGCCCGATGATCGACGCCTGAAGTCTCGCCTCCAGCGCCAGTCCGGGCCCGGGCGGCATGGTCCAGCTTTCATCGACCAGCCGTTTTGCCGCGGCCAGCGCATCGGGCGACTTCCGCGCAAGATCGGCGGCAAGCGCGCGCGCGGCGGCCAGCGGGTCTTCGGCGATCCGGGTGACAAGACCAAGGGACAGCGCTTCTTCGGCGGCCATGACCCGCGCGCTCATGATCAGCTCTTTCGCCTGATCGGCCCTGATCAGCCTTGGCAGGAACTGGCTGATCCCCATATCCGGTATCAGCCCCCATTTCGCCTCCATGATCGACAGGCGCGCCCCGGGTGCGGCAATGCGGAAATCGGCTGCCAGTGCCAGTTGCAGGCCCGCCCCGTATGCCACGCCCTCAATCGCGGCGATGACCGGCACGGGCAGGGCGGCCCATGCGGTGCAGGGCTTTTGAAACCGGTTCGCCAGGGCGCCGTCGGGCGGTGTCAGGATTTCGCGTTTCAGCGCCTCGATATCGCCGGCGAAACCCTGCAGGACCGAAAGATCAAGGCCCGAGGAAAAGGTGCCGCCCGCGCCGGTCAGGATGACCGCCCTGAGACCCTTTCGGCCCGCAAGCCTGTCCGCGGCCGCGGCCAATGCGTCGAACATCTCCAATGTCCAGGCGTTCTTGCGTTCCGGCCGGTTCAGGCGAACCACGGCGACCCCGTCATCCCCGACCGTCAGTTCAACGACATCACTCATGCCAGCCTCCGGTTCCCTTGCACGCATCATGGATGTATGCGGGCGGGATGGAAACCACCGGATCGGTCCGGCGCGGGAAGAAAAGTTTGCCCGCGCCCTCTGCTCCTGACAGAACCCTGTCAGGAGGGGTATGCGACAAGAGTGTCCTCGATCAACTTGAAAGGATTCACTATGAGCACCCAACCCACTGTAATCTGGAGCGAAATTCCGGTGTCCGACCTGAACAAAGCCATCGGGTTCTATAACGCGACTTTCGACTGGCAGATGACAATTGACGAATCAGGACCGAACCCGATGGCCGTTCTCGGTGGCAACATGGAAACCGCCGGCGGCCACCTTTACCCGGGCAAGCCCGCGTCCGGCAACGGACCGACGGTTCACATAGCCGTGCCCGACCGGCTGGAAGATGCCGCGATCCGGTGCCGCAAGGCCGGGGGTCAGGTGATCGGAGACATCATCACCATCCCGCCGGGCCGCTTTGTCTATGCCCACGATCCCGACGGCAATTCGATCGGGCTTTTCGAACCTGTGAAGGCCGCCTGATGCGCCGGGCCGACCGTCTCTTTCAGATCGTCCAGTATCTGAGGGGCGGTCGGCTCGTGACCGCGCGCATGCTTGCCGAGAAGCTGGAGGTCAGCGACCGCACGATCTATCGCGACATCGCCGATCTTGTCGGATCCGGCGTGCCGATCGACGGAGAGGCGGGCGTCGGCTATCTGATGCGGTCAGGTTACGACCTGCCCCCCCTGATGTTCTCCCGGGCCGAACTTTCCGCACTGATCGTCGGGGCGCGGATGGTGCGCAGCTTCGGCGGCGCAGAGATGGCGCTGGCGGCGGAAGAATCTCTGGTCAAGATACGGGCGGTGCTTCCCGATGCGTTGCGCGCGCCGTCCGATGCAATCGCCATTCACGCGATGGACACCGGAGGGCTGACCCCTGACATGCGCCAGCTGCTCGACAGGCTGGACCGGGCCACGGAAGACCGGTGCAGGCTTGCCCTCGATTACCGGGATGTCGAAGGCACGGCGACGCATCGCACCGTGCGCCCGCTTGGCCTGTGGTTCTGGGGCAAGGTCTGGACGCTCGTCGCCTGGTGCGAGCTTCGCGACGATTTCCGCATGTTCCGCATCGACCGCATCGCGTCGGCCGGGGAGGCCGGCCCGTTTCACCCCGAACGCGACAAAAGCCTTGCCGCGTTCCTGCAAAGCGATGCCTGCCGCCGCCCGATGCGGTAAGCTCTTCCCGGCCCGAACTCGCCCGCCCGGGGCCGGGCCGTCCGCGGCCCGCGGCCGAGCGGGGGCTCGATGCCCCCCGAGGCCGTCCCCCTCAATGCGCCTCTGCCCAGTTGGCGCCCTGCCCGGCATCGACCACCAGCGGCACGTCAAGATGGACAGCCGGATGTGCCGCCCCTTCCATCACCTCGCGCGCCACGCCGATCAGCCTGTCGGCCGCAGCTTCCTCGACCTCGAACAACAGCTCGTCATGCACCTGCAAAAGCATCTTCGCCGGCAGGTCAGCGATGGCTCCGGGCATCCGGATCATCGCGCGGCGAATCACATCGGCCGCCGCCCCCTGGATCGGCGCATTGATTGCCGCACGCCGGGCAAAGCCCGCGGTCGGCCCCTTGGCGTTGATCTCTGGCGTATGGATCTTGCGGCCGAACAGCGTCCGGACAAAACCATGCGTCTTCGCAAAGGCCACGGTGTCGTCCATATAGGCCCTGATCCCCGGAAAGCGTTCGAAATAGCGGTCGATGAAGCCCTGTGCCTCGGCACGCGGAATGCGCAGATTGCGCGCCAGGCCGAAACCGGAGATCCCATAGATCACCCCGAAATTGATCGCCTTGGCCTGACGGCGCACCATCGGGTCCATCCCCTCGACGGGCACGCCGAACATCTCGGACGCGGTCATCGCGTGAATGTCGATGCCGTCGCGAAACGCCTGTTTCAGCGCGGGAATATCGGCGACATGGGCGAGGATGCGCAATTCGATCTGGCTGTAATCGAGCGAGACGAGCCGCATGCCCGGCCCGGCGACGAAGGCTTCGCGGATGCGCCGCCCTTCCTCGGTCCTGACCGGGATGTTCTGCAGGTTCGGGTCGGTTGAAGCCAGCCTTCCGGTATTCGCCCCGGCAATGGAATAGGATGTGTGCACCCGGCCCGTTTCGGGGTTGATCGCCAGTTGCAATGCGTCGGTATAGGTCGATTTCAGCTTCGACAGCTGACGCCAGTCGAGGACCGCCGATGCCAGCTTTGCCGCTTCGGGGTTCACATCCTCCAGCGTCGTGATGTCTTCCAGAACATCCGCCCCGGTGGCATAGGCGCCGGTCTTGCCCTTCTGCCCGCCCTCGACACCCATCGTATCGAACAGGATCTCGCCCAGCTGCTTGGGGCTGCCGACATTGAAGGGCTGGCCGGCAATCTCCTGTATTTCGGCTTCAAGCCCGGCCATCTTCTGGGAAAAGCTGTTCGACATGCGGCCAAGAACCTGACCGTCGACCCGGATCCCGGCCATTTCCATCTCGGCCAGCACCGGCACCAGCGGCCGCTCCATCGTCTCATAAACCGACGTCACCCCGGCCCGATGAAGGTTCGGCTTGAACGCCTGCCAGAGCCGTAGCGTGATGTCGGCATCCTCGGCGGCATATTTCACCGCCTCGTCAACCGGCACGCGGTCAAAGGTCACCGCCGATTTTCCGGTCCCCAGAAGCGCTTTGATCGGTATCGGCTCATGGCCCAGATACCGCTCGGAAAGCGCATCCATGCCGTGATTGTGCAAACCGGAATACATCGCATAGGACATCAGCATCGTGTCGTCGATCGGGGTCACGCGAATCCCGTGACGCGCGAATATCTTCCAGTCATATTTCATGTTCTGGCCGATCTTGAGAACGGCGGCGTCCTCCAGAACCGGCTTGAGCGCCTTGAGAACCACGTCGGACGGCATCTGCCCTTCAACCAGATCGTTGGAACCGAAAAGGTCGCCGCCGCCCTGCCTGTGGCCCAGCGGGATGTAGCAGGCCTCGCCCGCCGATACGCAAAGCGAAATGCCGACCAGTTCGGCGCGCATCTCATCGAGGCTCGTCGTTTCGGTATCGACGGCGACATGCCCCCGCTCGCGGATCAGTTCGATCCAGCCGTTCAGCGCGGCCACATCGCGCACAGATTCATACGCGGCGTGATCAAAGGGCGCTTGCGCGATCTCGGGCGCCGGGCCGTCGACCCTCTCGGCATGGGGCGGCGTCAGGCTGTTTTCAGCCATGACCGGCGCCTCGATCTTCAACGCCTCGGCAACACGCTTCGTCAGGGTCCGGAATTCCATTGCCGTCAGAAACGCCATCAGGGTTTCCGCCTCCGGCGCCTTGACCTCGAGCTCGTCGAGGGTCCATGTCACCGGCGTGTGCCGGTCAAGTGTCACCAGCCGCTTGGAAATGCGGATCAGGTCGGCATTCTCGATCAGCGTCTGCCGGCGCTTCGGCTGCGGGATTTCATCGGCCCGCGCCAAAAGCGTTTCGAGATCGCCGAATTCGTTGATCAGAAGGGCGGCGGTCTTGATCCCGATCCCCGGCGCGCCGGGCACGTTATCGACGGAATCTCCGGCAAGGGCCTGCACGTCGATCACCCGTCCGGGCTTCACCCCGAACTTTTCCTCAACCTCGTCGACATCGATCCGCTTTGACTTCATCGCATCGAACATCACCACGCCATTGCCGACCAGCTGCATCAGGTCCTTGTCCGACGAGATGATCGTGACATCGCCCCCGGCCTCGGTCGCCTGCCGCGCCAGCGTCGCGATGATGTCATCGGCCTCGTAATTCTCCATCTCCAGACAGGCGACATTGAAGGCGCGCGTCGCCTCGCGCGTCAGCGGGAATTGCGGGCGCAGGTCCTCGGGCAATTCGGGCCTGTTGGCCTTGTACAGGTCATAGATGTCGTCGCGGAAGGTCTTGGAGGAATAATCGAAGACGCAGGCGACATGGGTTGGCCCGTCCTTGCCGCGATTGGCCAGAATCTGGCCCCAGAGCATGTTGCAAAACCCCGCAACCGCGCCGATGGGCAACCCGTCGGACTTGCGCGTAAGCGGCGGCAGCGCGTGATAGGCACGAAAGATGAAGGCCGATCCGTCGATCAGGTGCAGATGGCTGCCCTTGCCGAATGTCATGTCGCTTTCCCTTTCCCGGCTCTGTTCCCTTGTGACACGATCCGCCGGGCGGCGCTAGAACCCGAAGCGCCAGAGCGAGAGGCGCGCGGCAAAGAAGGCATCCCCCGGCCCCGGATGCACGCCCCCGAGCACCTGCGGATCGCCTCCCGCCTCGCGCGCCAGGCTCGCCTCGATCGCCGCCAGAAGTGCGGCATTCTGTGCCTCGCTCGCCTCAAGAAACCGCGCCCCGTCATTCCGCCCGAGCGCCCCGGCCACGCCGATCCGCATGACCGCGGCATCGCCCGTCAACCCGCGAAGGACCGCGCCCGCGCGAATATCGCGATACCTCCCGGCGCTGGTGCAGAAGTCGCGGCACCCCAGCCGACGACCAGATAGTCCGCCGCCGGATGCGACAAGGGCAAGCCCGCCACCCGCACGGCCCAGCCGACCACCCGGCCAGCCACAGCCTGCGCCGCCCCCCTTGCGCGCGGCCGACCGCATCTGACGCCCCACCGCCATTTCTTCATTGCCAAAATACCCCGGGAGGGTCCGGGAGGGCAGCGCCCTCCCGCATTACCGGCTGTCTCAGTGCCCGTCGCCGGCGTGATCGCGGTCGATCACATATTTCTTGTCGCAATAGCCGCATTCGACAAACCCGTCATCGGCGGGAATCGTCAGCCAGACACGCGGGTGCCCCAATGCGCCGTCACCGCCATCGCAGGCGACCTTCCAGCTTGTCACAACCTCGGTTTCGGGGGCGGGGAATTTCATGGTACTGGCTCCGTCTCGTCACGCCGTGCAATCTTAGCGATTACGGCGGCGCGGACAAGCGCCGCCAGCGCCGCACGGGGACTTCTTCTTTCCGGAAAACGGAAAGGGCCGCTCCGGGTTGGAGCGGCCCTCCGAGATCTACGGAGATGGGCCAGTTAGGGTGTCGAAGGTCGACGAGGCCCAGTCAGGGTTTGAAACCCTTGGGTTTGCCCTTAGGCCACGGCCCCCCTGACTGTCCCGACACCTCTCTCCAATATCACTCTAGACACTGGATCACCTCCTTTCTCTGCGTTGCCGTTATCCACAGGCTGCCACAGATTTTCCGGCTGTCAAACGTTTTTACGCAACTTTTTCCGTCAATCTTGAAACAATGACCCGGAAGGGTATCAGCGCCACAGCGGCCAGGGCCAGCTTGACCAGCCAGTCGGCGGTTGCGAGCGAGGCCCAGAGCGGCGCCAAAGGCCCATGCCCCAGAAGCGGAAGCATCTCTCCGGCCCAGCTGACATCGTTTGAAGGCTCAAGAACGGTCAGCGTGGCCGAGAATGCGATCGTGAAGAAGATCGCGGTGTCGAGCGATGCACCGATCAGCGTCGAGACCAGTGGCGCGCGCCACCAGCTGCCCACGCGAAGGCGGTTGAAGACATGCACGTCCATGAGCTGCGCGGCCAGAAAGGCAAGGCCCGAACCAAGCGCGATCCGGAGCGTCACGGCGGGATAGGTGAACCCGTCCCCCTGCAGCACGATCTGCGTGCCGATCAGCGAACAGATCAGGCCGGTCACGAAACCGGCCACCACAACCTTGCGCGCGGCAGCGGCCCCCTGAAGGCGGTTGGTCAGATCGGTCACCAGAAAGGCGAAGGGATAGGTGAAGGCACCCCAGGTCAGCCAGTCCCCGAACAGGAACTGCACAAGGATGTTCGAAGCCACCACGATGGCGGCCATGGCAAGAATGCCAGGGATCAGATTGCGGGTCATGTTACGTTTCCGTTTTTTACAAGGTCGCGGCGACTTGGCCCCCTGTTCCGGGGAACAGCGCGCCTCTACGCCCGCCGGCCGCGACGGTCAAGTCATTCGACCACGCGGTAATCGACAATTTCGGTCCTTTGCGTCGGCAGGAAGTTGTCATCGGAAATCATCGTCAGCCGCGTCCCGCCTTCGGCGTCGCGCCAGACCGCGATCCCTTCCAGATTGTCGTGGCGGCCGGCAGGGGTGGAAAACAGGACGACATCCTGCGCCACCGACATCGCGCCTTCCGCGCCGGCGGTCAGCGTGATGCGCCGCACACGCGTGCGAAAACCGATCAGAGGCCAGTAGTCCCGCTCCAGAAGGTAAAGCCGGCCGTCCGCGTCGAAATCCGCGCCGACCGCGCTCCAGCTTTCGTCATGGCGCAGCCTGAAGGACTGGGCCAAAGCGCCGGTTCTGGGATCCATCCGGAAGACCGGAAAATCACCTCCGGCGCGAAGCGGGCGTTCCGGCAGGAAGATCAGCGAACCGTCGGGCGCGGTGGCCAGCGCCTCGGCGCCGGCATTGGTCGGAAAATGCACGAGCGCCTGTGTCCAGACTTCCAGCGACGGCTGGCTGGCCGGCGACGGGAATACCGTGACCCGGTCCCATGTCTCGAAGCTCACGGCGAAGCGGCCATCGGGCAAGAGGGCCAGACCTTCGCTGTCGGCCACGTGATCCTGATAGGGAACGTCATGGACCGAGGTCAGCAGAAGCGGCCGTTCCGCCCAGACACTGACGACGGCCCCGTCTGCGCCCCGGTCAAGCCGGCCCGACACCGTTGCGGCCGAATCCGTGACAGCCAGGAAGGAACGGCCGTCGGCATCCGTCTCGAAACCCGAAAACCCCCCGAAAAGCGGCGATTCCTCATGCCAGACGAAACTGCCAACCCATTCCGCATGGGGCGCCGCCCAAGATAGGCAGGGGCTTGCCAGTCCGCACATGAGCGCGAAAAGCGGGCGCAGCTTCACTTCGAAGAGAGAACGGCAGAGCATTGCTTCGGCAGATCGGCCATCGTGTAATCCCGCGGACCCTTCTTGCGAGGTGCGGGCTTGCCTGTCGGTTTGGGCGGGTTCTTCAACTGGTCAAGATAGGTCGTGACCCACCAGTTCAGCGTATCGTCGCAACCGTCCCCCCCCTTGGAAAGCTCTGCCACCGTCGGCTTTTGCTTCTCGCAGCTGCGTGACCCCCTGGGGCATTTCAGCCGGACGTGAAAATGCGTGTTATGCCCGTAAAGCGGGCGGATTTTCTGAAGCCACGCCTTGTCAGAGGGGCGCGCCGCCTTGCACATCGCGATCTTGACCGCCGCCGCGACAAATATCCGGTCGACGCGCGGGTCCGATGCCGCCGCTTTCAGGATCGCGGCATGGGTTGGCGTCCAGTTGCCGTTCACCCGGGTCTGGTCATCGGTCCTGACCGAGATGGACGAAAGCTTTTCGCGATCCGCCCTGCTTAGCGTCAGCTTCTTCGGCGGCAGCATCCAGATATCGGCATCCAGCCCGATCTGATGGCTGGAATGGCCCGATGTCATCGGCCCGCCGCGCGGCTGGCTCATATCGCCGATGTAAAGCCCGGCCCAGCCCAGCGCCCGCGCCTTCTGCGAAAGGCCGATCAGGTAATCCACAAGGTCCGGGTGGCCCCAGTTCCGGTTGCGCGAAAGGCGCATGGCCTGCCATGTCGGACCGGTTTCGGGCAATTGCAGCAGCCCCGCCCCGCAGCCCTTGGCATAGGTCCCGATCGACTGGGGTGTCTGGTCAGAGGCTGATTTCTTGGCGCCGAAAAGCTGATTGGCCAGCGGCGCGGCCATGACCGGGGCCGGCAGGATCAACGCGAGGCAAAGCAGAAGGCGGCCGATCATCTTGCCGCCCCCTCCCCCCGTGGATTGACCCAGACAAGCAGGACAAGCCCGATCAGGAACAGAACCGCAAGCGGAGCAATCCCCATCCGCGCGCTGCCGGTCATCGTGGTGACGATCGTGATCAGACCGGGCGCCAGAAAGGCGGTCGCCTTGCCCGAAAGACCGTAGAAGCCGAAATCCCCCGCCGCGTCTTCGCTGTTGGTATGAAAGACCATCAGCGTCCGGCTGGCGGCCTGCGCGATCCCGCCCGCGGCACCGATCACGACGCCGCAGCCGTAAAAGACCATGTTCGGCAGGTTCGAACCTTCGCCCAGCATCACCCCGAAAAGGCTGACAGGTGTCAGGTTCATCATGACAATGATGGTGACGGTCAGGACCATGACCGCAAGCACGATCACCGGTTTCGGCCCGATCGAGGAATCGAGCTTGCCCCCCGCCCAAGAGGCGATCGTCGCCGCAATCGCCGCGACGATCCCGAATATCCCGCTTTGAATGACCGTCCAGCCCATCACGTTCGACGCAAATGCCCCGCCAAGGGCATAGGTGGCGTTCAGGGCGTCGCGGTAGAACATCGAGGCGATCAGGAAGACCAGAAGGCTCGGGCGATCCTTCAGCCCGCGCAGGGCGGTCCCAAGCTGGGCGAAACTATCGCCGATGCGGCGCTTTCCGCGCGCGATGGGCTCTTTCACCCAAAGGAAGAAAGGCACCATGAAGACGATATACCAGATCGCCGTGAAAGGGCCGACCGAACGCGTGCCCGCGCGGGTTTCGGGATCAAGTCCGAAGGCCGGGGAAAACCCGATCAGTGTCTTTCCGGTTTTTGGATCTTCGGCGAAGAACAGCAGGAAGATGAAAAGCGCGATGACCCCGCCAAGATAGCCGAAGGCAAATCCCGTCCCCGAGATCCGCCCCATCTCTTCCTGCGACGCCAGCGACGGCAACAGCGCGTTGGTGAAATTCGTGGCCAGTTCCATCCCGATGAAGCCGAAGGAAAACCAGAATGCCGCCCAGAACAGCGTCGGCATTTCCGGCATCGTCCACCACAGGAGGTAGGCGCCAACGACATACATTGCGGAGAACAACCAAATCCAGGGCATCTTGCGCCCGCCGCCATCGGCGATCACGCCCAGAACCGGGGCCAGGATCGCGATGATGATCCCGGTGATCGTCTGCGCGCCCGTCCAGTAGGCCTGGGCGCTGGCCTGCGACAGTTCGGCCGACTGCCCCTGCGCCACGAAATAGGCCCGCGCGACATCGGCAAAGTAGGGGCCGAAACTGAAGGTCAGCAAAAGCGTGTTGTAAGGCTGGCTGGCCCAGTCGAAGAACCACCATCCCCAGATCCGCTTTTTCGCCGATATCGTCATGACCTGCCCTTTCGCCCCTGTTGCCGGGATAGAGCCTGAAATCCACCCGCCCCGCAAGCGCCGCGACGGGTTTTCGTGCGCTTATCGGGCCGGGGGCCAGGGACGTTGGCTGTCTGCCGCGATCCAAGCCGCGACAAAGTCGGGCAGTGCGGGGCTTGGGTCATGCGATCCGAGTGCCGCAAGGACGTCGGCGGTGGGGACGATCCCCGCGGGCGAGGTCATCGCCGCGCGCAGGATCATGTGGTTTGCGCATTCGCCGCCGCGCCACATGCTTTGTTCTATATAAAGGAAACGCGCGTCCCACCCGACGCAGCGGCTGCGCATCTCGATCCGGTCGAACATGCGCACGCGCCGGCGATAGCGGACAGAGGAACCGGCGACGGTCAGACCCCAGCCGTTCCGGCGCAGGGCACCGGCAAGCCCGGTGCGAATGGCCATGGGCACCCGGCCAAGATCGAACAGCGTCAGTGTCCGGCCGTTGTTCAACTCCATCCAGAAATCGATATCCCATGGCCAGCACAAGTGATGCGATACATGGGTGTCGGTCAGTCCGATGCGTGGCTGACGGGCGGCCTTGAACAGTTCCTTGGCGATGCGGACGAACGGATACATCGGACCACCTTTTCGTTGCGCCTTGCCCTGACGTGCAGCAGCCGCGCCATCGGGTCAATCTGCAACGTTGCGTAAGCCTGTTGCACTGTGGGCGCTGCGCCACTACTTCTTCGGCACGGCAGGGAAAGGTTTCGACATGGGAATGATATTCGACGCATTGATGCTGTTTCTCGGCGTCGTGAAATTCTTCATCATCGCGCATTTCATCATGTCATGGCTGATCAGCTTCCAGGTTCTGAACCTGCATCAACCGGCCATTTCGCAGATCTGGTACGGCATCAACCGCCTGCTTGAACCGATCTACGGCCCGTTCCGGCGCATCATCCCCCCGATGGGCGGGCTTGATCTGGCACCGATGGCCGCGATCATCCTGATCATCGTTCTGGAACGTGCGCTTCTGCGCAATCAGGGCATGTTCTACGGCTACTGACGCTTGCCCCCGCCGGACCCCTGTGACAGGGTCGGCCGCAATCAGGCAAGAACAATACCGCAGGACCAATGCAGCGCGCCGGGGAACTCCTCTCCTCCGTTTTCGGATTTTCGTCTTTCCGGCCCGGACAGGCCGAGATCGTCGCCGCTGTGGCCGACGGCCGCAACACGCTGGCAATCATGCCGACGGGCGGGGGCAAATCGCTTTGCTTTCAGCTTCCCGCCCTTCTGCGCGAAGGGGTGACCGTCGTCATTTCGCCATTGATCGCGCTGATGCGCGATCAGGTCCGCGCCCTCAGCGAGGCGGGCGTCGCCGCCGGGGCGCTGACCTCGGGCAATACCGAGGATGAGACGGAAGAGGTGTTCCGCGCCCTGGATGACGGGCGGTTGAAACTTCTTTACATGGCGCCCGAACGGCTTGCCTCGGGCGGGACGCTGACGCTTCTGCGGCGCATCGGCACCAGCCTGATCGCCGTGGACGAGGCGCATTGCGTCAGCCAGTGGGGCCATGACTTTCGCCCCGATTACCTGCGCATCGGGGAATTGCGCCGGGCGCTGAACGTTCCCCTGGCCGCGTTCACCGCGACCGCCGATGCCGAAACCCGCGAAGAAATCGTGGCGCGCCTGTTTGACGGGCATGTGCCCGAAACCTTTCTGCGCGGTTTCGACCGGCCGAACATCCATCTGGGCTTCGCGGTGAAGGACCAGCCCCGCCGTCAGATCCTGGCCTTTGCGGCGGCACGCAGGGGCCAGTCGGGTATCGTCTATTGCGGCACCCGCGCCAAGACCGAAACACTGGCCGCCGCCCTGCGCGAGGAAGGCCATGCGGCCTGCCATTATCACGCCGGAATGGACCCCGATGACCGGCGTGCCGTCGAAACCCGGTTCCAGCGCGAGGACGGGTTGATCGTCGTGGCCACGGTGGCCTTCGGAATGGGGATCGACAAGCCGGATATCCGCTGGGTCGCCCATGCCGACCTGCCGAAATCCATCGAGGCCTATTATCAGGAAATCGGCCGCGCGGGCCGTGATGGCAGCCCGGCCGAGACGCTGACGCTTTACGGACCGGACGACATCCGTTTTCGCCGCGGCCAGATCGACGAGGGGTTGGCCCCGGCAGAGCGCAAGGGGGCCGATCACGCGCGGCTGAACGCCCTTCTGGGTCTGGCCGAAGCCACATGCTGCCGCCGCCGCCGCCTGCTGGCCTATTTCGACGAGACGGCGGGGCCTTGCGGCAACTGCGATCTGTGCGACACGCCGCCCGAAGTGTTCGACGGCACACAAGCCGTGCGCAAGGCCCTGTCGGCGATCCTTCGGACCGGCGAAAGCTATGGCGCGGGTCATCTTATCGACATTCTGACGGGCAGTGCGACCGAAAAGGTCCGCCAGCGCGGCCATGACGATCTGCCGACATTCGGTGTCGGACGGGATATGCCGCGCGGTCAGTGGCAGGCCGTATTCCGCCAGATGATGGGGCACGATCTGATCCGCCCCGATCCGGAGCGTCACGGCGCCTTTCGCATGACAGAGGCAGCCCGTCCGATCCTGCGCGACGAGGCCACGATCACGCTGCGCCGCGACACGATCCGCAAGGCGGCGACAGGCCCGGTCATTCGCGCGCTCGTCTCGGACGAGGACGCGCCGCTCTTGTCCGCCCTGAAGGCCAAGCGGCGCGCGCTGGCCGAAGCGGCAAGGGTTCCGGCCTATGTGATCTTTCCCGACCGCACCCTGATTGAAATGGCGGAAACGCGGCCTGAAAACCTTGACCAGATGGCGCGGATTACCGGTATCGGCGCCAAAAAACTCGAACGTTATGGCGCCGAGTTCCTGTCGGTGATCTGCGGGTCGGTGGCCATGGTGCATCCGTCACGCAGAAAACTGGCCGGACGGGCCGAGGGCGATGTCTTCGACCGTCTGCAGGCGGCTCAGGCCGAACTTGTACGCGGAGCGGACGGGACCGGGAAATATCTGTCCTGCACCCATTCGACATTGCGCAAGATCGCCGAACTCAGCCCGCGGACCATGTCCGACATGGTCCGGATCGGCGGCATGGGCGAACAGAAAACCGAACGCTTTGGCGCGGCATTTCTGGAGATCCTGAACGCCGGCTAGACCGATGCCGGGGGTGTCGCCGGCGCGGGGCCTGCGCCTGCGCCCATTTGCCCCGGCAGGTCGGCGGCGGGGTCGGCGGCGGGGTCGGTCGCGGGGTCGGCGGCAGGGTCGGTCGCGCCCAGCGATGGCCGGGCCGTGTCCGGGCAATAGTCCCCGATCATTTCCGAAATCACCGTTTTTTTGAGCGGCTTGGTAAGGTAGTGGTCCAGCCCGGCCGCGAAGATGGAGTCGCTGTCGCCTTCCATCGCGTGCGCGGTCAGCGCCACGATCGGCACCCGGGCCAGTCCGCTCTCGGCCTCGATCGCGCGGATGGTGCGGGTCGCCTCGCGCCCGTCCATTTCGGGCATCGAGATATCCATGAAGATGAGATCCGGCCTGAAACTGCGCCAAAGCTCGACCGCCTCGCGGCCGTTATTGGCGAAGGTCAGGTCGATATCGTAGCCGGAAACCATCTTGCGAAAGACCAGCTGGTTGGTGCGGTTGTCCTCTGCCGCGAGGACACGCATCTGGCGCAGAACCGGCGCCAAGGGCTCATCCGGGGGGTCCGGCTGCGGATCGACCGGCAGAGGATCTTCGGCAGCGGCGGGATAGGAAAGTTCCTGCAGAATCCGGAACAGATCGCTGCGCAGGACGGGTTTTTGCAAGACAGCCGCCAGATTGTCCCGCGCCAATCCATCCGCCTCGGGGTGCGACGACAAAAGCACGATCGGCGCCTTGACCCCCTGATCCCGCATCGCCCGGGCCAGATCCGCCCCGGACATCTGTGGCATTTCGTGATCGGTCAGCACCAGATCGAAGGGCCCGTCGGCGATGGCGGATCGAAGCGCTTCGTCCGGGTCGGCGCAGGTCAGCGAGGAAAGACCATAGGTCTGAAGCTGCCGTTCGAGAATGATACGATTGATCTGGACATCGCCGACGACCAGCGCGCGTTTCAGCAAGACGGGCCTTGCCGGTTCCGCGGCCGGTTCCCGTGGTTCGGCGACCGGAAGTTTGATGGAAAAACCGAAACACGATCCGCGGCCAAGTTCGCTATCGACCCAGATTTCGCCGCCCATCAGTTCGACAAGCTGCCGGGTAATCGCCAGCCCGAGCCCGGTGCCTTCGAACTTGCGGTTCGACGCATCCTCGACCTGATTGAATTCACCGAAAACGTGTTCGATCAGATCTTCGGGAATGCCGATGCCCGTATCCTCGACGGTCACGTGCAGATCATAGCGGCCGTCGGGCTGTTCCAGCCCGACGACCCGCGCAAGCACGTGACCCACTGGCGTGAACTTGACCGCGTTGCCCAGAAGATTGGTCAGGATCTGACGGATGCGCCCGCGGTCACCGACAAAGCGCGTTGGCAGGAAAAGATCGTAGTCGACCAGAAGCTTGATCCCCTGATCGCGCGCCGCCGATTGCAACAGGAGGATCACCTCATGCAGGCAGTGTTCCAGATCGAAAGGTTCGGGATAAAGTTTCAGCTTCTCGGCCTCGATCTTGGAGTAGTCGAGCACGTCATTGATGATCGCGAGCAGTGCTTCGCCGGATGACTTGATGGTTTCGGCGAAGAGTTTCTG
The DNA here is from genome assembly GCA_020447005.1 of Paracoccaceae bacterium. GTDB lineage: Bacteria > Pseudomonadota > Alphaproteobacteria > Rhodobacterales > Rhodobacteraceae > Albidovulum. The sequence continues at coordinate 7,903 of JAGRDO010000028.1, read as the reverse complement.
ATCGCCGGTCAGATCGGTATCGATCAGCAGGTCCGCCATGCCGACCACACCGTTCATTGGTGTGCGGATCTCATGGCTCATATTGGCCAGGAAAGCCGATTTCGCACGGTTCGCGGCCTCGGCCTTTTCGCGCGCCTCCTTCAATTCGGCCTCGCGCCGGATATCGTCGGAGATGTCGAGCGCCACCGAGACAAGGTCCCCCGCCTCTCCCCAGCGATCCAGAAACCGGATGTGGCGACCATCGGCCAGGGTGACCACCACCGGGTCAATGATATCGCGGGAAAGGCGGGCGGTCATTTCATGGTGCCAGTCCGTCGCGTCTTCGCCGCAAAGACCGGCGATCACGCCGCCCGACAGCGCGCGAAGGATGTCGTCATAGCTGGCGCCGACCGCGATGCGGCCCTGTTCGAAGAGGTTGAGATAGGCGCTGTTGGCCAAGATGAGCCGAAACCCGGAATCGAACACCGCGAAACCGTCCTCGATTGTCTCGATCGCCTCCCAAAGGCGCCGTTCGGCAAGCTCGGCCGCGCCGTTCGCGCGTTCCAGTTCGTGCAGGGCCCGGCTGGTCTGCCCTTTCAGGGCATCCGCTTCGTCGCGCGCCAGCGCAAGGCCGTTGCGTTGTTCGACGATCTGGTCGGACAGCGATCTGGCGTGAACGGCAAGCTTGGTATTCGCCGCAAAAAGCTCTTTCTTCTTCTGTTCCAGAAGGCGCTCTGCGGCCAGGCGCGCCCGTCTTTCCATGGCGAGTTTTTCGGCAATACTCAAAACCCGTCTCCGCTGCGATGCCCGATTCACAAATCAAATACCATCGCACCTTGCCCCTGGACCGGTGAAAGAACACTTAAACCGGAAGCGACAGTGGCACGGCGGATCGCGATGGAGAGGCACCGCGCGATCGGCGCTTGGCGCGGCCGGTCCCCCTGCATGCCACGCAGGGGAACCCACGGCCTTGACGGCGGACGGGTGTCGTCTTTGCGCGGGTCAGACCCGCTCGATTGCCAGCGCGATCCCCTGTCCGCCGCCGATGCACATGGTAATCAGGGCCCGCTTGCCGCCGATCCGCTCCAGCTCATAGAGGGCCTTCACGGTGATGATCGCGCCGGTCGCGCCGACCGGATGACCAAGCGCAATCGCACCGCCATTGGGGTTCACATGGGCCGGATCAAGCCCGAGCCCCTTGGTGACGGCCAGTGCCTGCGCCGCAAAAGCCTCGTTCGATTCGATCACGTCGAAATCGCCCACGGCAAGGCCGGTCCGTCCCAGGACCGCCTCGACCGCCGGAACCGGCCCGATACCCATCACTTCCGGCCGCACCCCGGCCTGCGCATATCCAAGGATCCGCGCCCGCGGCTTCAAACCCGCCTTCGACGCCGCCCCCGCCCGCGCCAGAACCAGCGCACCGGCCCCGTCATTGATGCCCGAGGCATTGCCCGCCGTCACCGTGCCATCCTTCTGGAAAACGGTCTTCAGCCCGGCCAGCACCTCAAGGCTTGTGGCCTTGGGGTGTTCGTCGGTGTCGAAAACCACCGTACCCTTGCGCGAGGCGATCTCGACCGGCGCGATCTGGTCGCGGAACCGGCCCTCGGCGATCGCCCGGGCCGCGCGGTTCTGGCTTTCCATCGCGAAGGCATCCTGATCGGCGCGGGTCACGTCATGCTCGCGCGCGACATTCTCGGCCGTCACCCCCATATGGCCGGTGCCGAAGGGGCAGGTCAGCGCCCCTGTCATCATGTCGATGGCCTTGGTGTCGCCCATCTTCTGACCCCAGCGCGCGACGGGCAGGGCATAGGGCGCGCGGCTCATGCATTCCGCCCCGCCGGCCAGCGCGAAATCGGCATCCCCGAGCTGAAGCGCCTGCGCGGCCGAAACGACGGCCTGCACACCCGAGCCGCAGAGCCGGTTGACATTCATCGCGGGCGCGACATCGGGAATGCCGGACTGGATCGCGGTCACGCGGCTGAGATACATGTCGCGCGGTTCGGTATTGATGACATGGCCAAAGACCACCTGACCGATCTGCCCCCCCTCGACCCCTGCCCGCTCCAGCGCGGCCTTGGCGGCCACGGTGGCAATGTCGATCGGCGCCATGCCGGCAAGGCTGCCGCCAAAGGTCCCGATGGCGGTCCGCGCGCCGGAAAGAATTACGATATCGTCGTTCATCTCAGCCCTCCGTTGATCCTCGCCCCATGTTAATTGCTGCGCCGCAGCGTGACCAGCGTGATTTCCGGTGGCTGAAAAAGACGCAGCGGCAGCCCGGAATAGCCGATCCCGCCGGAAACGATCAGATGCCTGCCGTCTTCGCGGATATGGCCATATCCAAAGCGGGCGCCGAATTTCGACGGCACCATTGGCCGCCAGCCGAAAAGATTGGCCTGCCCGCCATGTGTGTGCCCGGAAATCTGCAGGAAGGCGCGGCTGTCGCGCTCGGCGAAGTAATCGGGCTCATGCGCCAGAAGGATCGCCGGCATGTCCGGCCCGACATCGGCGAAGGCGGCATCCGGCCGGTGCAATCCCGGCCGCCCCCGCTTGCGCAACGCCCGCTGGCTGTCCATCCCGACAAGCCGGAATTCGGCGCCGCGATGCGAAACCGCGATGGAGCGGTTGTCGAGAAGTTGGATCGAACTGGCCGCCAGAGCCTCGGCAACCGAGTTGCGCTGAAAACCTGTCCGCCGCGACAACGGGCAATCCCACCAGTCGTGATTGCCCAGAACCGCGGCCACGCCAAGGGGCGCCGACAGCCTGGCAAGCTCGGCCACGATAGCGGCGGCGGGCTCGGGCCGTGCCGCAAGGTTGCGGTCCGCGATGAAATCGCCCGGCAGCAGGATCATGTCCGCGCCAAGCGCATTTGTCATCGACACGATCCGGCCGATGGCAGAAAGGGGCGTCCAGGGACGGCAGCAATGCAGGTCCGCCACCACCGCGATTTTGAGATCGGGCAAAGGCCAGCGCGTGTCGGAAACCTGATAGCGCACCACGCGCGGATGGCTGAAACAGGTGACCGGAGCAAAGAACCGGCGCGGTTTCATGCATCACCTCCCCGCGCGGCCGCGGCAGGCAAACTCGCGGCCCTTGCCATCACGCCCACGATGCTCCGACACCCCCGCGCGCCCCGGTTGCGATATCTGGCATATGGCATCTGTCCTTTTCCTGGCCGCAAGACGCCCGCCGAAGGCAACCCGAGTGTCCGATGCGCCAGCATCGGGCGCGAGAGATGGAATGCGCCCCCCTCGGGGGGGCGCGCCTTTGGATCACACAAGGCCAGCGGCACGCGCAACCGGCGTTCGTCCGTCCGGGCCGAGCGTCCAGACCTCGTCACCCTCGATCACGACGGCGGTCAATGCACGGCCATATCCCGCCCCGGTGTCGATGTTCAGCCGGTTGCCGTAATGCGTGGCCTGGTCGACCGGGGTGTGACCGTGGACGACCAGCACGCCGTGGTCACGCGGATCGTCAAGGAAATCGCGGCGGATCCAGACCAGATCGTCCTCTGTTTGCCGTTCAAGAGATATCCCCGGCCGGATGCCGGCATGGGCAAAGAAAAGATCGCCCCGGCGGTAGGAATAGGGAAGACCGGTCAGAAACGCGACATGCGACGCCGGCACCTGACGCACCGCCTCGTCATGCAGTTCGAAAAGCAGGCGCTCACCGGCCCGCTCCACACCGTAAGAGGCCAGCGTTTCGGCCCCGCCCAAATTCCGGTGGACCCAGTGAATGTTCGGGCGCAGGCCCGGGTCATGGTGATCCGGATCGCCGAGGAATCCCAGAAACATCCGGTCGTGGTTCCCCATCAGTGTCACCCATGGCGCGCCACCGGCCTGACCATTGGCAAGGAATTCGATAACCCCCCTGCTGTCGGGTCCCCGGTCCACCAGATCGCCGACATGGACAACCGGCGCAGACGCGTCCCCGCTTTGCGCGCGATCGTCTGAAATCCAGCGATGCGCTTCGGCAAGCTTGTCGAGTTGGCCGTGAATATCGCCGATGGCGTAGGTTCGCATGTCTGTCCGGTCCGTGTTTCCGCGCGGACCCTATCGCGACGGCATGACCGGATGCAATCGTCCGGGGTCAGGCCTGCGGAAAATCCGGGGCGGGCAGGATGGCACGGGACTGCGAGGTGCGTTACCGCCCCCGCGCCCGACACGGCGGCATCCTAGCCCCAGAGCGACCGGGACGGCACCTGCATGGTCGATCCGTCGTAGCGGATCGCGTGGTCGCGGTCACGGCCAAGCAGAAGCGGGCCGTCAAGATCGACGAAACCGGCCCCCTGCGCGACAAGGCTGGCCGGCGCCATCGCAAGCGATGTTCCGACCATGCATCCGACCATGATCCCGAAACCCGCCTTTCGCGCCGCGTCGCGCAGGGCCAGCGCCTCGGTCAGCCCGCCGGTCTTGTCGAGCTTGATGTTGATCACATCGTATTTGCCGGCAAGGGCGGCAAGAGAGGCCCGGTCATGGCAGCTTTCATCGGCGCAGACCGGCACCGGGCGGGCGATGCCCGCCAGCGCGTCGTCATCCCCCGCCGGAAGCGGCTGTTCGACAAGCACGACCCCGAACCGCAGAAGGTCGGGTGCGATGGCCCGGTAGATATCGGCGCTCCAGCCTTCATTGGCGTCAACGATCAGCCGCGCCGAAGGGGCACCAAGATGGACGGCTTCAAGGCGGCTCATGTCATCGGGCGTGCCAAGCTTGATCTTCAGGATCGGGCGCGCGGCATGGCGCATCGCCGCGGCCCGCATCCGCTCGGGCGTGTCGAGCGAAAGCGTGAATGCCGTGACAAGCGGCTTCGGGGCGGGCAGACCCGCGAGTTCCCAGACAGCCCGACCGGCCGCCTTCGCCTCGAGGTCCCACAAGGCGCAGTCGACGGCATTGCGGGCGGCACCTGCGGGCAACAGCCCTTGCAGCGCGGCGCGCGTGACTGTCGGGGCAAGACCGAGGATGTCGCGCGCGACCCCGTCCCTGGTTTCACCGTAGCGCGCATAGGGCACGGATTCCGCCAATCCACGGTTTTCGCCGTCGCTTGCCGTGACCGTCACCACCTCGGCCACCGTTTTCGAACCGCGCGAAATATTGAAGACACCGGCGATCGGAAAGTCATCAAGGGAAATACCGAGCATGGCAGCCATCCTATTCTTTCGCGCCAATTCCCTGCCCTGTCCGGCAGCCGAACCTCAGATCCGCCCGAAGACCGAAGCGAGGATCGCGGCCAGCCCTTCGGCATCGGCCGGTCCGAAGGCGTCGGGCTGGTCACTGTCGATGTCGAAAACACCGATCAGGCGGCCGTCACGGCCCCGGACCGGAAGCACGATTTCCGAACGGGTCGATGCCGCGCAGGCGATATGGCCGTCGAACGCCTCGACATCCGGCACGATCTGGATTTCCCCGCTGCGCGCCGCCGCGCCGCAGACGCCCCTTGAAAACGGGATCGCAAGGCAGCCATGCCCGCCCTGATACGGGCCGATCTTCAGAAGACCCGGTTCGGTGACACGGTAAAAGCCGGTCCAGTCAAAGCGGTCATCGGCGTGGTGAACCTCGCAAGCGACGGTTGCCATCAGGGCCACTTCGTCCGTCTCGGACGCGGTCAGGCTGTCGATCACTCTGGCCAGTTCGCGGTAGTCGGCGATCATCGTTTTCCTTTCAGGTTCAGCCGGAGGCGCGTTTTCTCAAGGAAGATGTTCAGGGGCGCTCGATCGCAAGGGCGGTCCCTTCGCCGCCGCCGATGCAGATTGCCGCCACCCCGCGTTTTAGCCCGCGCGCTTCAAGGGCATTGAGCAGGGTAACGACGATCCGCGCACCCGAGGCGCCGATCGGGTGGCCAAGCGCGCAGGCACCGCCATTAACGTTGACGATGTCATGGCTGATGCCGAGTTCGCGCATGAAGGCCAATGGAACCACGGCGAAGGCTTCGTTGACCTCCCACAGATCGACATCCCCCGTCGTCCAGCCAAGCCGGTCAAGCAGCTTGCGCGCGGCGGGGACCGGGGCGGTGGGGAAATCGGCCGGGGCCTGGGCGTGGCTTGCATGGCCAAGGACACGGGCGCGGACCTTCAGCCCGGCAGCCTCGGCCCCTGCGCGCGAGGCCAGAACGAGCGCGGCCGCGCCATCGGAGATCGACGAGGAATTGGCCGCCGTGACGGTGCCGTCCTTGCGAAAGGCCGGTTTCAGATGCGGGATCTTCTCGGGCCGGGCTTTCGTCGGCTGTTCATCGGTATCGACCAGCGTTTCCCTGCCATGGCTTGCGACGGCAACGGCCGCGATCTCATTGGAAAATGCCCCGTTTTCCTGCGCCTTCAGCGCGCGCGAAAGCGATGCGAGCGCGTAATCGTCCTGCGTGGCGCGGGTGAACTGGAAAGCGCCGGCGCAATCTTCGGCGAAGGTGCCCATGAGGCGGCNNCGGCCCTTGTCATAGGCATCCTCAAGACCGTCGAGGAACATGTGATCGACGGCCCGCCCATGCCCGAGCCGCGCCCCCGATCGCATCGCAGGCAGAAGATAGGGGGCATTCGTCATGCTCTCCATCCCGCCCGCGACGATCACCGCGGTCTGGCCAAGCGCGATCTGGTCATGGGCGATCATCGCGGCCTTCATGCCCGATCCGCACATCTTGTTGAGCGTGGTTGCCGGGACGGTTTCGGGAAGGCCCGCGTGAAACCCCGCCTGCCGCGCGGGCGCCTGGCCCTGGCCCGCTGGCAGGACGCAGCCCATGACGAGCTCTTCCACGACCGATGCCGGCGCACCCGCATCAGCCAGCGCAGCCCTGATCGCCGCGCCGCCCAGTTCTGACGCCTCCAACCCGGCGAACGCCCCCTGAAAGCCGCCCATCGCCGTACGCGCCGCCCCGCAGATCACAACCTCGGCCATCGCAACCGTCCTTTCCGCCGGATCCCGGCGCAGAAAACCGAATCGTAACGAATTTGGGCCAGCTTGGCGATGAAGTGAAGGAGGGTTCCGCATGGATTTGGCTGCCGAGGCGCATGACGGGGCGCTGGTAATCCGGGTGAACGAAGACCGCATCGATGCCGCCGTCGCAATCCAGTTCAAGGACCGGATGCGCGAACTGACGGCGGGGGATGGCAATCGGGTGATCCTTGATCTGTCGGGCGTGACCTTTGTCGACAGTTCCGGGCTTGGCGCGATCGTGTCGGTGATGAAATTCCTGTCGCCGGAGCGAAAGCTCGAACTCGCCGCGCTGACACCGAATGTGGGCAAGGTGTTCCGGCTGACCCGCATGGACGGAGTTTTCGCCATTCACGACGCACCTCCGGGTCAGGATTTCAGGAACGCCGGCTGAAGCGGGGGCATCGATGGGACATTTCCAGCGTGCATCGCTAACCGAAGAAGACGGCAGCTTCTGCCATGCATTCCAGGCCGAACCGAACGCCGTCCGCGATGCATTGCGCCGCGCGATAGCGCGATTTGCCCGGCGGATTCCCGACGATGCGGCCGGCGCGCTGGAACTGGCCCTGGCCGAGGTTCTCAACAATATCGTCGAGCATGCCTATGCGGGCCTGCCGCCCGGCCCCGTCGAACTGGAGTTGCGGCTTGGGTCCGAAATGCTGGATTGCCGCGTCATCGACCATGGCCATCCAATGCCGGGCCTGATGCTGCCCAAGGGCGAAATGCAGCCAATCGCCGCGACTGTGGACGATCTGCCGGAAGGTGGCTGGGGCTGGGCGCTGATCAAGACGCTGACCACATCGCTTTGCTATACGCGGGACCAGAATGCCAATCAGCTGTCCTTCAGCGTGCCCGTCGACGCAAGCTAGACCCGGGGGCCGTACCACGGATATGCAGCCTTCGCGGGGCCGCGGGACCGCACACCCCACCGGACCGGCCTGACCTGCGGCCGGGGCGGGCTGCGGGGGCGGGCTGCGGGGGCGGGTTTGCGGGGGCGGGTTTGCGGGACC
>JAGRDO010000142.1 GCA_020447005.1 Paracoccaceae bacterium | reverse complement strand
GGGGCTATCGGGCTTTACGGTTTGGTGGCCGATGGCGAGGCCGGGGCGCAGATTTACAGCGCGGGCGCGACGAAAGAACAGGCCGGGATTCTGTTCGCGGATGCGGTCAAGATGGTCAACCAATCTCCGAGCCTCGACGCGAAGATCCGGCGCAGCGGCGGGCCTGGGCGGGAATACAACCTGGCGCACCTGAAATCGGGCAGCTTCTTTCGCCCGGTGTCGCGCGAGACGAAAAAGACAGGTTCGGGGCCGCGTCCGCATTTCGCGCTTTGCGACGAGGTTCACGAACACCCGGACGGCGGCGTGATCGAGATACTTGAGCGGGGGTTCAAGTTCCGCGAGCAACCGCTTTTGGTGATGATTACGAACAGCGGATCAGACCGGCAGTCGATATGCTGGGCGGAACGGAAACATGCGGTCGCGGTTGCGGCGCAGGACGTGGACGACGACACGACCTTTTCGTATATCTGCGCCATCGATGACGGTGACGATCCGTTTGAAGACCCGTCTTGCTGGATCAAGGCAAACCCGCTTCTTGGCGTGACGATTACCGAAGAATACCTGGCGATACAGGTCAAGCAGGCGAAGGATATCGCGGCAAAGGCCAACGGCATCCGGAGGCTGCATTTCTGCGAATGGACCGACGCGGAAAGCGCGTGGATCAGTCGGGCGATGTGGGAAAGCGTCGAGGATCACACGCTTGAGCTAGACCAGTTTGCAGGGAAACGCGCATTTGCCGGGCTGGACCTTTCGGCGAAGACAGACATGACCGCGAAGGCGCTGGTTTTCGAGGACGGGGTGGCCGAGGACGGCAAGCCGATGTTCGCGGCTTTTGTTCATGGCTACACGCCAGCCGATACGCTCAAGGCGCGGGCCGAAAGGGACGGTGCGCCCTATGATCTGTGGGTTGATGCCGGGTTTATCACGGCAACGCCGGGGAAAAAGACGCGCCTTGATTACGTCGCGCAGGATTTGATTGACGATTCAGAGACTTTTGACCTAGATTTCGTGGCTTATGACAACTTCCTGATAGCGGATTTCGAGGCCGTTGTCGGGGATATGGGGGCATCTTTGCCTATGCTTGACCATCCGCAGGGTTGGAACAAGCGCAAGAGGGACGCGCCGGACGGGCAAGAAGTGACGCTCTGGATGCCTGGATCGGTGGATGAGCTGGAAACGCTGATCATGGAGCGGCGCATCCGGGTTCATGTGAACCCGGCGCTCCGTTCAGCGGTATCTTCCGCGACTTTTGACCGATCCCCCGCCGATCTTCGCCGGTTTACGAAGCACAAGGCGACAGGCCGGATTGACATGGCGGTTGCCTTGGCAATGGCGGTCGGCGCGGCTACGGCGCGGAATGGTGGCGACGTTCCCACATCCCCGTGGGACGATGAAGATTTCAAACTGGTGGTGAGCTGATGTTCGGATTTCGGAGGCGTGAAAAGCGGGAGGCGACGTTCACGCAGTCTGATCCGCGTAACTTCTTGGAGATTTTCGGGATAACCGGCAGCGCGTCGGTTTCTATGGAGGAGGCGCTAGGCGTTCCTGCGGTATGGGCGGCGGTAAACTTCATATCCGGAACAATCGCGGGCTTGCCGCTGAATGTGTATGACCGTGGCGCGAATGGCGTCAAGAAGAAGGTCAGGGCGACGCGGGCCAGTCCGGTCGTTGATATGCTTCATGGCGCTGTGAATGACGACCTGT
>JAGRDO010000141.1:580-27995 GCA_020447005.1 Paracoccaceae bacterium | reverse complement strand
ATCGTCTTCGACGACGCCGACCTTGATAAGGCGGTTGAAGGCGCGATGATCTCCAAGTTCCGCAACAACGGCCAGACCTGCGTCTGCGCCAACCGCATCTATGTTCAGGCCGGCGTCTATGACGCCTTTGCCGCGAAACTGTCGGCGGCGGTCGCGAAGCTTAATGTCGGTGACGGGTTGAAAGACGGTGTCACCACCGGCCCGCTGATCAACGAGGCGGCCGTCGAGAAGGTAGAGGAACACATCGCCGATGCGCTGGCCGGCGGCGGCAAGATCGTCACCGGTGGCAAACGCCATGCCCTTGGCGGCACCTTCTTTGAACCCACCGTCGTCACCGGCATCACGCCCGCGATGAAGGTCTCGACCGAGGAAACCTTCGGCCCCCTCGCCCCGCTTTTCAGGTTCGAGACCGAAGAAGAGGTAATCGCGCTGGCGAATGATACGATTTTCGGTCTGGCCTCATATTTCTTCGCCCGCGACATCGGTCGGATTACCCGGGTACAGGAAGGGCTGGAATACGGCATGGTCGGCGTCAATACCGGCCTCATCTCGACCGAAGTCGCGCCTTTCGGCGGCGTAAAACAGTCTGGCCTCGGCCGTGAGGGCAGCCATCACGGCGTCGAGGACTATCTGGAAATGAAATATATCTGCCTGTCGATCTGATCGGCGAAAAGGAACATGAAATCAGGGGGCTGCGGCCCCCTTTTTTCGTGCTGCGCGGCACGGCGCGGACACCCACCCCTTAATTCGTGTGGCCGCTTTCTTCCCCGTGTTATCGGCTAACAGTGCCGCGACATTGCCTATCAGGGACCGCCCCGCCAAATGTTGACGCATGCTCATTTCCAACACGGGGACCCTACCCATGCTGCCCAAGCTGAAACGAAACACGATTGCCATGGTTGCCGCGCTTGCGCTGGCGGCCCCCGCCACCCCTGCCCTTGCCTGGGGCGAAAAGGAACAGAATGGACTGGCGGCCCTGGTCGCGGCCGGTGTCATCGGCACGCTGATCTACAACTCGCAACGCAACCGGGCCCAGGCAAGCACGCGCGGATATCAGCCCTATTATCAGGGTGCCGCGCCGCAATACAGCCAGCAACCGGCACCGCAGTACAGCCAACCCAGCACCTATGCGCCAAATCCCTATGGACAGAATTCATACAATTCATCGCCGTATCGGGACCAGCCGGCCGCCGTCAGCGGCATCTACGACACTCCGGCGGCACGGGCGTTCAATGGCTACTCACCCGCCGAGCGTCGCGCCATCCAGACGCAGATGCAAAACTGGGGCTACTATCACGGCGGGATCGATGGTGCTTTCGGTCCGATGACCTATCGCGCCGTTATGGCTTATGCGGGCGATACCAGCGGCACCGATCGCCTGTCTACCATCCCGGGCGCCTACGCCCTTTACGACGGCATGATCCGATAGGCCCCAGCCACAGGGCGCCGCTTGCGTCACCGGGGTAAGGAATACCTCTATCGACCCGACCCGGCCAGAGGGGTTACCTTGCCGCCTGTCGTTGTTGCAAGGTAGTGTGAACGATCCGAAGGGGTCAGCAGCTCTGCCGCCGTTTTCTCCCGACGGCGGCAGAACTGCACTTCATCGGAAATGCTCCGATGGGCGCTTCAAAGCTGCGCCAGGCTCATCGATATGGTTTTCCGGAAGTCTTCGCGCGTCATCAGGCCCTTTTCAACGACGATGTCTTCGATCGTCCGACCGCCCTTTTGCGCGGCCCTGGCCACCGTGGCGCTGACCTCATAGCCAATGTCGGCACCAATGCCGTCGCAAGGACCAGGCTATCGGTCAGCAGCGCGGCGCATCGGTCGCGGTCGACTGTGATCCCGTCCACGCAACGCAGCCTCGGCGTCCGCAGGGCGTTTTTCAGAACCCGGATGGATTCGAGAAGGTTGTAGGCGATCACGGGTTCCATGGCGTTTAGCTGAAGCTGGCCGGCCTCCGCCGCCATGGTGATGGTCACATCGTTGCCGACCGCCTAATAGGCCACCTGTGACACCACTTCGGGAATTGCCGGATTGACCTTGCCCGGCATGATCGACGAACCGGCCTGAACCGCGGGCAAGATGATCTCGCCGAACCCCGCCCTTGGCCCGGAGCTGAGAAGTCGAAGATCGTTGCAGATCTTCAAGACCTTGATCGCGACGCGACGCAGAAGGCCCGAACAGGACACCAGCGCCCCCATGTCCGACGAGGCATCGATCAGATCGCTGGCGCTGCGCAGATCCTGACCGGAAATCTCGCTCAGATATCTGACGGCAAGCTCTGCATAGCCGTCCGGAGCGTTGATCCTTGTGCCGATCGCCGTGCCGCCGAGATTGACGACGCGCAAGATCTTGGACAAATCCTCGAGCCGCGAAATCTCTTCGGTTAGGGCCGCGGCATAGGACGCGAATTCGCGGTCGACCGTCATTGGCACGGCGTCCTGCAACTGGGTGCGGCCGACCCTGTGAACATCCGCGAAGGCGCTGGCCTTGGCCGCGAAGGAAGCCAGAAGATCGCGCTCTTTGCGGATCAGACCTTCCGCCTTGGCAAGAATGGCAAGGCGAATGGCGGTGGGATAGACGTCGTTCGTCGATTGCGAGCAATTCACATGGTCATTGGGGTTTATGAAGTCATATACACCCTTTTCGCGGCCGGCGATCTCTGCGGCCAGGTTGGCAATGACCTCGTTGGCGTTCATCTTCGTCGAGGTGCCCGCGCCGCCCTGGATCATGTCGACGACGAACGCGTCATGATGCGCCCCGGCGATGATTTCACGGCAGGCCTGTTCTATCAGTTCCGCCCGCTTGGTATCCAGCACGCCCAGATCACGGTTGGCCCGACATGCCGCCAGTTTCACCTGGCACAGCGCCACGATGAATTCGGGGAAGTGGTTCAGGGTGACGCCGGTAATCGGGAAGTTCTCTACGGCGCGCGCCGTGTGAACGCCGAAACAGGCGCCGGAAGGCACGAGGAGAGAGCCCATCGGGCCGTGTTCCATTCGCATGGTCATGGCAGGCGTTCTTTCGACGCGGGTCGAGAGGTCAGATTTCCTGATCCACGAGTGTATGGGCGGTTTCGTTGATTGCGCTCAGCCGCCCCGCCGGGTCGCTTTTGGCGAAAGCCGCGTCCAGTCGATCCGTCTCGCGGCGGAGGATGCCGAACCACCGGTCACATTCGGCTGCCGGAAGCGGCTGGCGCTCGTTCCGTTCGACAAACAGTTCGGAAATCCTGCCCAGCAGGCACCAGGCCGCGACGGCATCGGAATTTTCCCTGGCCCGCACCCGCGCGATATCGGCGGCCTTGCTGAAGCCGTGGATGCCCCTGCCATATTTTTCGAGGGTCGTGATGAGTTCGCTGAACATGCCTAGCTCCGTTGCTCCTGGATAGAGGTGGCCCCGCCGTGATTGCCAGACCAGTCGAGGGGTTCGTGCAGGAAGGCCTCGATCTCGGCAAGGGTAGTGACGTCGAATGCATTGGTTTGCTTGGCCACTCGCAGCACGTCCTGCCAGGTGGCAAGGCTGTGCAGCGTAAGCCCATGCGCGGCAAGATTTCGACGCGTCTCGGGAAAAATGTCATAGAAAAAGACCATGATCGTATGATCCACGACGGCACCGGCCCTGCGCAAGGCATTGCAGAAGTTGATTTTGCTGCCCCCGTCGGTGGTCAAGTCTTCGACCAGAAGAACCTTTTGCCCGTCCATCAGGTTGCCTTCGACCTGCGCGTTGCGCGCGAAGCCTTTCGGCTTCTTGCGGACATAGTGCATCGGCAACCCGAGGTCTGCCGCAAGCCAGGCTGCGAAAGGGATGCCCGCCGTCTCGCCACCGACAACGCCATCGAACGCCTCGAACCCCACCTCGCTCAACAGAAGCGATCCCATGAAACTCACCAGTGTTTCCCGCATGCGGGGAAAGGCGATGATCTTTCGGCAATCGATATAGACCGGGCTGGCGATGCCCGATGTGAAATGGAACGGCTTGGTCTTGGAAAAGTGTATCGCGCCGATCTCCAGCAGCATTTTTGCGGTATCGCCGGCGATCTGGTCCCGACCGGGAAAGTCATAGGACTTCATTGGTACTCACCTCTACTTGTGTTCGGGGTTCCACTTGCCAGAACAGCGGGAAACCGGGGTCAAATACGGTGACACAGTCCTCGCCGACGCTGATACCGGCCCCGAAATCAACGGGTGTATCGCGCTTGATCAGACAAATCTTCTCCGCGTTCGGCCGAAGGCCATAAAACCGCGCGCCATGGTGCGATGCGAAACCTTCCAGCAAGTCCAGCTTGCCGTCCTCTTCGAATACGCTGGCCAGAACCGGCAGCGCGTTGATCGCCGTGAACATGCCGGCGCAACCGCAGGCGCATTCCTTGGACGACCGGGAATGCGGCGCGGAATCCGTGCCGAGAAAGAACCTCGGATCGCCCGAGGTTGCCGCGGCGCGCAGGGCAAGGCGATGCCTTTCGCGCTTGAGAACCGGCAGGCAATAGTAATGCGGACGGATACCGCCTGCCAGAATGGCGTTTCGGTTCAGGACAAGGTGATGAACGGTCAGGGTGGCGGCAAGGTTGCGTTCTCCGGCCTTGACGAAATCCACGCCATCCTTGGTGGTTACGTGCTCCATCACGATACGAAGCTCGGGCAGCCTTTCGCGCAGGGGGGCCAGAACCCTGTCGATGAACACGGCTTCGCGGTCGAAGATGTCGACATCGCCATGCGTCACTTCGCCGTGCACAAGCAGGGGCGCGCCGATCTCGGCCATCTTCTCGACAACGGGCATGACCTTCGCAATGTCGGTCACGCCGCGATCAGAATTGGTGGTAGCGCCGGCAGGGTAGAGTTTCACCGCCCTGATCACGCCGGCCCCGAAACCACGCGCCACCTCTTCAGGCTGCGTCATGTCCGTAAGATAAAGCGTCATCAGCGGTTCGAAACGGTCCTTGGCCGGAACCGCGGCCAAAATCCGGTCGCGATAGGCAAGCGCGGCATCGACGGTGGTCACCGGCGGCACCAGGCTGGGCATGACGATGGCGCGAGCGAAGTCGCGGGTCGAACAGGGCAACACGGCCCGCATCATCGCACCGTCGCGCAGGTGGAGATGCATATCGTCGGGGCGCGTCAGCGTCAGCTTAACCGTCATGGGTCGGCCCGTTCAGAAGATAAGAGTAGATGATCGACGTGCCCGCGAGGAAATCGTCGATTTCCATCGCCTCGTCCGGATTGTGCGACCCGTTGCGGTTGCGGACAAAGACCATGGCAGTGGGCACGCCAGCATTGGCGAAAACTGCCGCATCGTGCCCGCCGCCCGAGGCCATGACCATTGGCTCCAGCCCGGTCCGCGCCATCGCCCTTTTCAACCCCGTGATGACACGGTCGTCCATCAGGGCCGGGGCCGTTGTGTTGACCTCATCCAGCACAAAGCGCACGCGCCTGCGTTTCTCGATATCGGCCAGCTCGCGCGACAAAAGATCGTTCATCCCGTCCAGCGTTTCCTGACTTCGACTGCGGATATCGAGCGAAAAATCGACGTGGTCGGGAATGCGCGACAGTGCGTTCTTTTCCGGATCGGTGTGTACAACGCCGGTCGTAAGAACAAGGTCGCCACCTTCCTGCACAATCGACTGCCAGGCTTCATCCAGCCGCGACAGAAGATCGGCCATCGCCAGCACCGGATCGCGCCGGAAGGCGCGCGGCACGGCGCCGGAATGACCCGCTTCGCCAATGCAGCGAATTTTCCTGTAGCGCAAGTTGCCGCGTATGCTCGACACCACGGCGGCCGGAAGGTTCTTGCCGATCAGCAAGGGGCCCTGTTCGATGTGCAGCTCGATGTATTCGAGGATGCGTCGGGCATCCATCAGCGGCGTTCCGGCGCGCACCGGGGCCATGTCGATGCCGACACTTTCCATGTGATCAGAGAGCGGACGCTGATCTCCCTTGTGGAGCGCGGCAAGCTCGGTGTCCCCGAGCGCGCCCATCAGGGCTTTCGAGGCGATATAGCACGGCCCGAACCAGGCGCTTTCCTCCCCTCGCATTGCAATCACCTTCACGGGGCGGGCGAAGCGCAGACCGCTTGCCTGCGCGCGCAGAAGGCACATCAGACCGGCGATCACACCGGCAAGGCCGTCGAAGTTGCCGCCCATGGGTACGCTGTCCGCATGGCTTCCGATCAGCACGAAGCCCCCGGCCCCCGCATCCTCGGGCAGGCTCATCACAAGGTTCCGGCCGGCATCGAATTCCGCCACCAGCCCGTGCGCCTCGCAGACGGATTTGAGGTAGTTCAGCGTCTCCGTCTCGACCTCGGAAAAGGCGGGGCGGCTGACACCGGCCTTGTCCGGGCCGATTGCCGCGACATCGCCAAAGAGCCGGGCGGCAAACGCCAGTTCGTTGGCGACCGTCTTGATGTCCGCGACTTCGGTCACGGCGCGGTCTCCATGAAAACGACAGAGTCGGCGGCATCGTCATCGCGGACCGACCCGATCAGTTCAGTCAGATCAGCGATGCCGTGGCGGATCATGTAGTCTTCCAACCCGCTGATAATGTTCGGCATCGCCGTAGGGTTGATGAAAGTCGCCGTGCCGATCTGCACCGCCGAGGCCCCGGCGATCAGGTATTCGACCACGTCCTCAACGGTGGAGATGCCGCCACAGCCGATCACCGGAATGTCCACCGCCTTGGAACACTGATAGGCCATGCGCAGCGCGATGGGCTTGAGGGACGGCCCCGACAGCCCGCCCATCAGGTTGCCCAGCTTGGGCTTGCGTGACTGGATGTCGATGGCCATCGACAGCAACGTATTGGATACGACAAGGGCATCCGCCCCCGCCTCTTGCGCGGCCAGAGCAACCTCGATCGTCTCACCGGTATTGGGAGAGAGCTTGGCCCAGAGCGGCAGATCCGATGCCCCTCGCAGTCTGGTCATCACCTGCTGGGTGGTCGACGGGCGCATCGCAAAGGCCTTGCCGTCATCTTCAATGTTCGGGCACGAGATATTGACTTCGATCGCGTCCACGCCGGGCACCGAGATTGCCTGGCAAATGCGCGCGAAATCGTCGGCATTGTGGGCAGAGATGCTGACCACGAGGGGCACGTCGTACTGGCGGTAATACGGAATGACATGCTGAATGAAGTGATCGATCCCCTTGGACGGGATACCGATGGAATTCAGCATCGAGCCGCGCACCTCGCAAACGCGGGGTGTCGGATTGCCGCCGCGCTTTTCATAGGTGATCGTCTTGGTCACATGTGCGCCAAGCGTGTTGAAGTCGATCACGCCGGCCAGGTCCTCGGAAAAGGTGCCAGAGGCCGGCATGATCGGGTTTTTGAGCGTCATCGCCCCCAGCCTTGTCGTCAGGTCTACCATGCCATTGCCTCCTGCATGTCAAAGACCGGGCCTTCACGGCAGACACGTTCATGTACGATCTGGTCATTTCGTCGGAACGAACGGACGCAGCACTGGCACATGCCCAGCCCGCAGGCCATCTGCTGCTCCAGCGCGATTTCGCCGGGGATGCCGTGTTCCGCGCCGATCTTCTGCAGCAGCCTGAGCATCCGGTTGGAACCGCAGGTGTAAAGCGCGTCGACTTCGCCAACGTCGATCCTGCCCTGGATAATGGCCTCGATGTTTTCCATCCCTGATGAGCCTTCGGCATCCGTTACGGTGATCACCTCGGCCCCCATCCCGCGGAACAGATCGACCGACATCAGCACTTCGGGCGAACGCGCCGAACAGATCGCCGTCAGCTTCCGCCCCCGGCGCCGCGCTTCCTGCGCCAATGGTGCGAGGGTGGCGAGGCCAACGCCGCGCGCGACCAGCAAGAGGTGCCGCCAGTCCTTCGCTATGGAAAATCCCTTGCCCAGCGGCCCGAGAACGTTCAACGCATCTCCGGGCAAAAGTTCCGCCAGCGCGCGGGTCCCTTCACCCGTGACCTTGTAGAGAAAGTGCAGTTCACCCTTTTCGGGGTAGTAGCCATAGATACTCATCGGCCGGCGAAGATAGGGGGCGTTCTCAAGTGTCGAGGGGCAGAGCAGATGGAAGAACTGGCCGGGCTGGCAATCCAGAACCCTCTGCGGGGCATCCAGGATCAGCAGGCGGTATTCACCGTTCACTTCCGTGTTGCTCTTGACGCGGGTTTCCACTTCGAAAACCTTCCCATTCGCTGGGGAAGATACCCCGGCGTACGTGTCTGAATTGGCCATGGTGTCTTTCTCTTTCTAGCCGAAGATCAGCTTCGGAATGAAAAGCGTGATTTCGGGGACGTAGGTGACGATAATGAGGACGATCAGATTGACCGCCACGAATGGCCAGACGCCCTTGATGATGTCCATCACCGGCTTGCCCAGCGTCGAGGAGGCGACAAAGATGTCCAGCCCGAAGGGCGGTGTGATCATCCCGAGCGAGATGTTAAGTGTCACGATCATCCCGAAATGCACCGGATCGATGCCAAGCGAGGTCGCGACCGGGTAAAGCGGCGGCACCAGGATCAGCAGGGCCGAGTTCGGATCGATGAACATGCCCGCAATCAGGAAACAGACGTTGACCACCAGCAGGAAAAGCAGTGGCCCGGCATCGATCATTGCCAGAAAGCCGGTGATCTGGTTCGGCACCTGTGCCAGCGTCACGAAGAACGAGATAAGCCCGCCCATGGCCAGCAGCACGAAGATGACCGAGGTCGAGATCGCGCTTTGTTCGGTGATGCGGACGAGGTCGCCGAAGCTGAAGTTCCGGTAGACGACCATTTCGACGAAAATCGCGTAGATGACACTCACGGCGGCGGCTTCGGTCGGGGTGATCGTGCCCGAATAGATGCCGCCAAGGATTATCGCGGGCATGCCAAGCGCCCAGCCCGCGCTTTTCACCGCTTTCAGGCGTTCGGGCCAAGAGGTCCGCGCATCGCCTTTCACCCCGGTCCGACGCGCCTCGAACATGACGTAGATTGCAAAGGCGAGGCCCAGGAACAGCCCGACCGCCAGTCCGCCGGCAAAGAGCCGGGCGATCGAGGTTCCCGTCATCCAGCCGTAGATGATGAAGGTGATCGACGGCGGGATCAGCAACGCGGTTTCGGCGCTGGAGACCAGCAGGCCAAGGCTGAATTTCTCGCTGAACCCGGACTTCCGCATTTCCGGATAGACCATCTTGCCCAAGGCGGCGACCGTCGCCGGGGCCGAGCCCGAGACCGAGCCGAAAGCCATCGAGCCGCCGATCACCGTATGGCCCATGCCGCCCCGGGTATGTCCGATCAGGGCCCGGACAAGCTCGGTCAGATTGCGGGCGATCTGGCCGGACCCCATCAGGTGCGCCGCGAAGATGAAGAAAGGAATGGCCAAGAGCGTGGTATGATCGATCCCGCCGAAGATCTTCTGAACCACCGCCGGGTCGGGCAATCCGCCGAAATATGTTTCCTTGATGGCCAGGGCCGGAATGCCGAGAACAAGGAACATCTCGAAGCCGGCGACCAGCAGAAAAAGGGCGAGGATGGCGATAAGAGCAATCATGATCATTGCTCCAGTTCGGGCTGGTCGGGTTTCGAGTGGCGGTCGATCACGCCCAGGAAACTCAGGGCGTAGCGCAGGGCGAGAAGGGCAAAACCAGCGACCGGAGCAAGATAGAAATATCCCGTGGGCAGGCCAAGCGTCGGGCTCGTCTGGCCGGTGCCAAGGACGAATGAGGCAAGACCGTATCCCAGCCAGACCATGTAAAGCGAAAACAGGAAACCGCAGGCGTCGATGACCTTGAGCAGGACCTTGAGGAGTGCATCTGGCAGTCGACCACGCAACGTATCGATGCCGACATGCTTGCCGCGCTCCAATGCCAGTCCCAGGCCCAGAAACACCAGGAAGATGTTCATGAACCTGACGGCCTCTTCAATCCAGGCGAATTTGCTCGCGAAAGTTCCGCCGATCTCGCGGGTCAGGACACTGAGGAAAAAGAGGCCCGACATCGTCAGGAACAGAGTGACCAATGCCGTGCGCTCGGCCATTCGTAGATAGTTCATAGCGGCAGTGATCCTTTGCTACCAGGGCGAACGCATCGGCAGGATTGAGGGCGCCAGAGAACCGCCCCGTGCGCCCGACGACATGGTGAGGCGCACGGGATTTGGCACGTTCCTATTGGCCGAGCTGTTCTTCGTACACCGTCATCAGCGCGGTGCCCTCGTCGCCGGCCATCGCGATGTAGGCGGCTTTCGCCGTATCGTACATCTTGTCGCGCAGCGCGGCGCGTTCCTCGGGCGTGGCGGTACGGACAACCGTGTTTCCGCTCGCTTCGATCTGGGCCTGCGCCTCGGCCACCGCGGCAGCCTTGTGGGCCGTCAGTTCGGGCACGACCTCGCTGAAGGTCTCGGTGATGACAGTTTGGTAGTTCGGCGGCAGGCTTTCCCACCATGCCGGGTTGAACAGGACGACATCTTCCATCGCCCCATGCTCGGACACGACAAGGTATTTCTGTACCTCGTGGAACTTCATCCGCAAGATCGTGTCGGTCGGGTTCTCTTCGCCATCAACGACACCGGTCTGTAGCGACGTATAGAGTTCGCCGAAGGGCAAAGCGATTGCGGAAGCGCCAAGCGCGTTGAACTGTTCGATCAGGATGCGGCTGTCCATGACGCGAAACTTCTGTCCGGCGAATTCGGAAACGTCATCAAGCGGTTGATTTGACGTGAAGTTCTTCTTGCCGTTTGGCCAAAGCGCGACGCCAACCAAGCCACGCCGGCTGAAAGACTCTAGCAGCGCCTGTCCGAATGGACCTTCCCGAAGGGCCTGGGCCTTCGCCGGATCGTCCGGAATGAGGTAGGGGATGTCGAGCACCGAGACGACCGGATTGAAACCACCAAGGAAGGCCGCAGGCGAAACCGTTGCTTCCAGGGTCCCTAGCTGCACGCCTTCGGTCATCTGGCGCTGATTGCCCAGCTGACCCGACGGAAAGATCTGAAACTCGACGGCACCCTCCGTCCGTTCCTTTACAAGATCGGCCACTTTCTGGAGGAAAACGTGGCGGCTTTGCTCGGGCGCCTCAAGATGCCCGATTTTGGCGATATAGTCCTGCGCTACAGCCGGCAGGGCCGCCAGCGTGAGAGCAGCGAATGTGATTGCGAAAGAGGTCTTCATAATCGTCCGATCCTTCCAGTTGAAGATTTGACATTGGATGAGGACCAATATTGAAGTCAAGTGCTTTGTCTCAATAATGAGACGATTGCGCATCGAAGCCTAGCGGCCAGCCGGTGAACCGATGCCGAACCGTTCGGTGATCGAACGGACATGCTCTGCGGCTTCACCGCCCTTGAGCGAAGTCTCCCACAGATCCTGGGCGATTTCCTCATGCAGGGATACGGCTTCCGGCGCGCCGGTGACGAGGCCGACACCGACATGGACGTTCGGTTGCTGCCCAAGTCTGAACGGTGAGATTGCCAGCATGGATCCGGACGGACGCCGCACCACCTGAAAACTCGTTGAAGGTATCGGCTCTCGGGCAACCCCAAGCTGCACCCCGATTTCACTCCGCTCGAGCATGGAAATGATGCGACGGACTTCCGCAAGGGCAACATGGCGACGTGCGAGGACGGTTTCAGCCGGCAGATCGTTGCGCCCGCTAAATCCGTCGATCAGAAAGCGCTCAAGGTCGGGGGCAGATATGATCGAGGCGATCAGCGGCCTCTTGGCGAAGAACCGCGCCTTGCGATTATTCAGGATTTCCAAAAGCCTGTCGATCTGATCGACCCGTCCACCCTGCAGGGAAGCCGGCAGTGATTCACGCAGGACGGTGCCCAGAACCTCATCGTATTTCGGAGAGGTAAGCAGGTACGATACCGGGCTGAAAACGCCGACGATCTGTGTGCAATCTTCTTCCAGCTGGCGCATTCGCTCAAAGAATCCGACTGCATTCGGCAGGTATTCCATCCCAGCGCCAAGCAGCGTCGGAAGCGAAATATCCAGCTCGCGCGAGATAGCTGTAAGCATCTCGATCTTGGCAATTTCGCCCTTCTCGGCCCGGTACAATGCGGCACGCGAAATCCCAAGCCGCCTGGCCAGATCGTCCGGAGACAGTTCGCGCCCGACCCGGTGCGCCCTGAGCCGTGCGCCGATTTCCTTGAAGTCGTTGCCCGCGTTCTTAGCCAAAGGTGCCTCCACAGAACCTCATGCCCGGCTGCGACACCGGGTGTCAAGTTCGGAGGTCAAAAATGAGATCGCCGAAGATCGCGTCAGGTTTTTCGGCCGAAAGTGCGGCGGCGCGCATTTTATGCGCTTTATCGTTTCAAAAATGAGATTCTCGAACCGCGTGACGCGGCCAAGCACGGTTCTTGCCATTCTGCCGAGAAGACCGCAGCGGGCCAATGTACTTGCCCGGCAACACGGCAGAATCGCTTGCGGCAAACGCTGGCGAAGGGCAGGCCCGGCTGCCAATCACCGATGGCGATCTTCCATGCGCCGACGGCCGTGGTCCAGAAGCGCGAAGAAAGCCCGGCCCGTGAGCGAAAGCAGGAATTCCTTGCCAATGACGGCCGCGGCATCGGCGCGTTCCCGACCGTTGGCGAGGATGAAGCCGACCCCCTTATTGGCGCCCGTCCGTTCGCCGATGACCGCCGCGGTCATGGCGAGAGTCGCCGCTATCCCGATAGCCGAACCGAAGCAAAAACCATCGAGAAGGCCCGGTGAGGGTCACATGGATATGCTACAACATATCCGACTTTTTGGTCAGAAAGGCGATATGTTCAACGACGCCCCAAGGCCCAGACAGCGGGCAAGAGGGGACACAGAAAAAGTGAACTGCCGCGCCCTAGAACGCGCCGATCCCGGCCAACCCGGCAAAGTTTCGCTTTAGCGCGGCAGTCCAGCCGCAATCCCAGTTACTTATTCGCAGGGGATCAGTTGGAGAATATGCCTGACCGTCGCGCGCGCAGCGGCCGGTTTCGAGGCAACTTCCAGCAAGTGAATAGATCATTCTTCGATCTCCACGCCGGTCTGTGCCGTGATCGGGCCGTAATGCTCGATCCGGCGGTGTTTCGCGAAGTTGAAGACCGAGCGGCGAATATACTCGCCGAGCGCGAGGTCGCAGTTGTAGGAGATAACCTCGTCCCCCTCGGTGACCGCGCGGGTGACGGTCTCGCCGGTGGGGGCGACGATCGCGGAGCCGCCGATCATGGTGAACCCGTCCTCAGAGCCGCATTTGCCTGCCGCCATCAACCAGGCACCGTTTTGGTAGGCAGCGGACTCTAAACTCAGCCGGTTGTGATGCTCACGCAGGTGCACCGGCTCAACGTGGTGAATGTTGCGGGTCGGGGTGTTATAGCCGAGCATGAAGATCTCGGCGCCGCGCAGCGCCATGACGCGGAAGGTCTCGGGCCAGCGGCGGTCGTTGCAGATGCACATGCCGATGCGGCCTACCTCGGACTTGAACACAGGAAACCCGAGGTCACCGACCTCAAAGTACCTCTTCTCCAGATGTTCAAATTCCGGATCGCCTATCGGGTCTTTGGTCCCAGGCAGATGAATCTTGCGATATTTGCCAAGCAACTCACCCTTCGGCGAAATCAAGACCGAGGTGTTAAAGCGGTGTACGGTTCCAGCCTCGGTCACCTTTTCGGCGTAGCCAAGATAGAAACCGACGCCAAGCCTTTTCGCCTCCTCGAAGAGAGGTACCATCGCTTGCGACGGAAGGCCTTCCTCATAGAAATGATCATACTCGCTCGGGTCGTCATAGACGTAGCGCGGGAAGAACGTCGTCAGGGCCAACTCGGGGAAGGTCACCCAGCGGGCGCCCCGCCCGTGTGCTTCGCGCAGCATCTCGATCAGGCGGGCAACCGTGGCCTTCTTCGTGTCATTAAGATGGATCGGGCCCATCTGGGCTACAGCGAACACAGTTTTTCGACTCATTGCCTGCTCCTAAGAAACTCAAGGGTCAGGCTAGACACACGGGGTTTCATCTGGAAATAAAATTGACGGGCGAACAAATAATGTGAGGTTATTCCCTATGATCCGGTTGAGGCAACTTGAAGTGCTGTGCGCAGTGATCGACCTTGGTTCGACCTCCGGCGCCGCAGAGGCGCTCTCGGTGAGCCAACCGGCGGTCTCCAACATGATCCGTCATATCGAGGATCTGGTGGGCTTCCCGCTGTTTAAGCGCGAGAAAGGGCGATTGTCTCCGACACCCGAGGCACTTCACATTGCCCAAGAGGCCCAGCACCTGTTCGCTCAGCAGAAGCGTGTCGATCGGATCATTAGTCAGTTGCGCGGCGGTACGGTCGGACAACTAAGCGTCATCGCGACCCCCTCGATCGGCAACGCCGTGTTGCCGCGACTGATCGCAGAATTTGCACGCACGCGCCCGAGCGTGAAGCTATCAATAGAACTTGGTAGCGCCGATGACATCATTCAGCATCTGATCAGCGGTCGGGCAGATCTTGGGTTCTCCATCACGTCACCGCGGCATTCGGCACTTAGCGTCCAGCCAATCGCGTCAGGCAAAATGGTCTGCGTCATGCCTGAAGGTCACGAACTTGCCCTGTCGCGACGGATCAATGTGCTTGATCTGAACCAAGTTCAGTACATCTCGTACGGCTCCGGCACACCACTTGGCCAGATGATTGACGAAGTTTACCGAAAGCACGGGATCGAACGGCGGTACTCCTGCGAGGTGCGCCACACCTCTACGGCTCTTGAAATGGTTTCGGCTGGTGGTGGCGTCGCCCTCATCGACAGCTTTGCACTGCTTGGCGTCACACGACGAGATATCGCTGCCCGTGAGATCGATCCGGAGATGCCGGTCACGCTGCACGGGGTAACCTCGAAGCTTTTTCCGACGTCCCACATCGCGATACAATTTCAAAATTTCATGCGGCACACGCTGAGCGACCCCTCGACACTGACCAGGTTGGGAATAACTTCATATTATAGTTGATACAAAGAATTTTATTTCAAATTATTACTCGCACCTGCTCTGTTGACGTCACCACACGTGTTCGAAGCTCTGCATCGACGTCAGAAGGTTCCTGTATGCCCGACCCAATCCTATCCGTTCGAAAAGCAGTCAAGACCTATGGCGCGTTCCATGCGCTCAACGACGTTGATCTTGACATTCGTGAAGGTGAATTCTTGACACTGCTTGGTCCTTCCGGGTCAGGCAAGACGACGCTGCTTTCGGTCATCGCTGGTTTCACGCCGTTGACCAGCGGCTCTGTACACGCACGGGGAGGAGATATCAGCCGACTCCCCCCTGAAAAGCGCGGCTTCGCAATGGTATTTCAGGGGTACGCACTGTTTCCGACGATGACGGTTGCCGAGAATGTTGCCTACCCACTCCGCGTGCGACAATGGAAGCGGCAGGACATTAGCGATCGCGTTGCTGAATGCCTTGATCTCGTACAGATGGCTCAGTTCGCCGATCGCATGCCCAGTCAGCTATCGGGTGGACAGCAGCAGCGTATTGCTCTGGCTCGCTCACTCTCGTTCAAGCCGGATATATTGCTGCTCGATGAGCCTCTTTCCGCGCTCGACAAGAAACTCCGTGCAGATCTGCAGTGGGAGTTGAAGGCTCTTCACGATCGCTTGGGCGTTACATTTGTCTACGTAACGCACGATCAAGAAGAAGCGCTGTCCATGTCCGACCGGATCGTCATTCTCAACGATGGTCAGATCCAGCAGCAGGGCGCACCAGATGATCTCTACAACTGGCCCCGGACAGAGTTTGTCGCGAGCTTTCTGGGCAAGTCGAATTTCATCAATTCGGTTGTGTTGAAAGGGGCGGATGGCACGCTGAAAGCACAGGCTGGTGGCCATGAGTTCCCGATCGAGGATCACAACGGTACTGCCGTATCGGGTGAGACATGTCTTGCGCTGCGTCCAGAACGTATTCGCCTTGGAGCCCCGGGGGCCGAGATGTTCGAGGGCAGAGTGCGCCAGATCAGCTACCTGGGAGAGCGCTGCCAAGTCCTTGTCGATCACGCCGAATTTGGCGAAATCCTGGTTTCGCACCCGACGTGGCACGTCGACATCCGTCCGGAGCCTCACCTCAACGTTAGTTTCGGTTGGGAGAGGGGCGCATGCGTTCCCCTCTTGTCCGCTTGATTTTACTGAACCGGATCAAGGTTGCACTTCACCGGTTTAACGCGTCGTGCGCCTGAAACGCACGGCAAAAAAACCGCCCGCCTGGGCCGTCCCATAGGAGAAAACATGGAAAAGATCGATACCGAATTCAAATCCGATCTGATCGAGATCGCAGCCGAACGCTACAAGTCCGGTCGGCTGTCTCGCCGCGGCTTCGTCAGCGCAATGGGCGCTCTCGGCCTTGTGCCGCTGCTGGGCGACCGCGCCATGGCGCAGGCCTCGGAACTGGTGGTTTGCAACTGGGGGGGGCAGGCTTCTGAAATCCTCGCAGAGCTGCTCGGCAAAGCTTACGAGGCAGAAACCGGCATCCCGGTACGCGTCGATGGCGCGGGTCCGAGTGCGGGCAAGGTGCGTGCCATGGTTGAAAGCGGCGCCGTGGTCTGGGACGTCTGCGACAGTGGTGCAGGCTCAGCGATCGTGATGAACGAAGCCGGCGTCATCCAAGAGATCGACTATAACATCGTCGATCGCAATAAGGTGTTGAAAGGCACCGCGTTGCCCTTCGCCATCGGCAATTACGTATTCTCCTATGCTCTGTCCTATAACCCGACCATGCTGCCAGGCGGGACGCCCAGGACATGGGCCGATGTGTGGAACGTTGAAGCTTTCCCCGGCATGCGGACATTCCGCAAGTCTGTTCGGGGTCAGCTGGAAGCGGCGGCCCTCGCGATGGGCGTTGCGAAGGAAGACGTCTACACCTTCCTTGACGACGAGGGTATCAAGGCGGCCATCGCGAAGTTCCGCGCGCTCCGTGACAACATCATCGTTTGGGGGTCGGGCGCGGACAGCCAGAATCTCTTCCTGCAGGGCGAGGTTGCGATGGGCAACATCTACTCCACCCGAGCCTTTCTGCTGCGCGACCAAATGGAGCCGGGCACTTTTGAAATGACCTTTGACGGTGCCGTTCTGCAGCCTGGCATGTGGGTCGTGCCAAAGAACAACCCGGCCGGCACCGAGGCTGCCATGAACTTCATCGCGACCTGTCAGAACCCTGAGCTTCAGGCTGAGTGGTTTGCCGCCATCGGGAACGCACCAATAAATCCTGCAGCGGCCGAACTTGTGCCGGCGGAACTGGCCTTCCTCAACCCTAATTCGCCAGAGAACGTCGCCAAGCAGGTGATCTACAACGACGAGTGGTACGGCAAGAACCAGGTCAGCGCGGAAGAACTCTATATCGACGCACTTATCGGCTGATGCGACACCAGGGATGCCCCAAATGAATGAGAAACTCCACTATTGGATGCTGGCTCTGCCGGCTCTGGCCGTGATGATCGTCTTCTACATTTGGCCGGTACTCAACATTTGGGGCATCTCCGTCACCGAACCCTCGACCGGGCTCGACAACTACACCAGGATGTTCGATTCGAACGCGGTACGGGTCAGCTTTGTGCTGACCTTCCGGATCGCGGCGGTCACGACCATAATGTGCCTGTTGCTGGGGTATGTGCTCGCCTACACGATTTCGAATTTTGCCACACGGGTAACGCCTCTCATGCTGGGGCTTGTGCTCTTGCCCTTCTGGGTGTCGGTGCTGGTCCGCTCCTTTGCTTGGATCGTGCTGCTCGGACGATCTGGCCTCGTCAACGATGCATTGATAGACACTGGGCTGATCACCAGTCCTATCCGCATTATGCACAACGAGCTCGGCGTTCTCATTGCCATGGTGCACGTTATGCTGCCCTTTGCCGTGTTACCGATGCTCACCAACATGCGCGGTATCGACGACAGTTACGTGAAGGCAGCGCGAGGACTGGGCGCCAGCGAATGGCGCGCATTTCGCGAGGTTTACTTCCCCCAAACGCTTCCCGGTGTATTCTCAGGCGGGCTGCTGGTCTTTGTGCTGTCGCTCGGTTTCTACATCACGCCGGCGCTGCTTGGCGGTGGCCGTGTGATGATGATCTCGGAATATATCACCTATCAGATCCAGGAATTCCTCAACTGGGGTCTCGGTGCAGCGCTCTCGGTCGCGCTGCTCGTCGCTACCGCCCTTGTTCTTCTCGTCGCGGGCCGCTTCGTAAACCTACGCAAGACCTTCTTGGAGAGAGGCTGATGGCTCGTTCCCCCCTGCGCATCTTCTTCGCCACCGGAAGCTGGGCGATCTTGGCATTCCTCGTATTGCCGATCCTCGTGGTGATCCCGGTCTCGCTCACCGATACCGCCTTCATCGGCCTGCCCAAGGATCACCTTTCCCTGCAGCATTTCGACACCTTTCTGCATTCTCCGAAGTGGCTCTGGGCGACTTGGACTAGCGTCTGGATCGGGGCCATCGTGGCGGCCGCTTCGACGGCGCTCGGCACCGCATTCTGCATCGGTTGCTGGTTTCTGTCGGATCGCGCGGCGATGATCGCCCGTTGGGTGATGATCGTCCCGATCCTCGTGCCGCCGGTGGTGCAGTCGCTGGGTTTCTACAAATTCTGGGTGACGCTCGGACTGATCGATACGCATTTCGGCGTGATCCTCGCCCATACGCTTCTGGCGCTGCCTTATGTCACGATCTCGGTCTTTGCCGCGCTTACCAACCTCGACCGGCGTATCCCGCAGGCGGCCCGCAACCTCGGTGCGCCACTCGGAATGGCGATCCGGACGGTGATCCTCCCCTCGATCCGACCCGGCATGTTCACGGGCGCAATTTTCGCTTTTATCGTCAGCTTTGACGAGATTGTGGGCGTGTTGTTCATAACGGTGCGCCAGGTGGAAACGCTTCCCAAAATGATATGGGAAGGGATCCAGGAATCGATTGATCCGGTGATTGCTGCGGTGGCAACAATTTTAGTCTTGATGACTTTGCTCGTAACTGCCGCGACCGTGGCCCGTTCCTACATGTCCTCTAAGCCTAAACTGACCTGAAAAGGAGCACGTTTTGACATTCTCGATTATCGGGCATTGTGATCGCACGGGGTCCTTTGGAGCCGCCATCACGACGTCAGACCTTGCCGTTGGTGGCCGTTGTGTACGGCTCATTCATGGCAGAGGCGCTATGCTATCGCAACACCGGACCGATAGTCGGCTCGGCGATCTCGGCATCGGGTTGCTGAACGAAGGCCTGTCCGCCAGTGAGACGATTTCCCGGGTTGTCGAAAGCAGCCCTGATATCGAGTGGCGCCAACTCGGCGCCCTCGACGGCAGGGGCCAGAGTGCGACTTACCATGGCCGCCGCATGTATTCGATCTACACGCACACGGCCGGCAAGCATTGCCTGGCGCTCGGGAATATTCTCGACAATGACCAGGTAACCGCCGCCATGGTTGCGGCTTTCCATGCCGATCCAGCCCTCTCACTGGCGGAAAAACTCCTACGGGCGCTAGAAGCAGGGCACGAAGCGGGCGGAGAGGTCGCAGGCAGTTTGCGCTCTTCGGCGCTTCAGGTCACCGGCGAACACGGGATCCCCTGCTACGATCTACGGATTGATATCTCAGATGCAAAGGCAGTTGAGGATCTGCGCGCGCTGTACGAGGCTTACAAGGGTCGCGAAGTGGCACTGCGCGCTGTCGCACTCTCACCAGACACGGTTCCGGTGCAGTCCAATCTATTTGAATCCAGCATCGCGCGGATCAAGGAATTGGGGCTGGACGCACGTTTTCCAACGGCACTCCATCGGGAGAACTGGAACGTCGCAAGCTGAGAAGGGGCAGCGCAATGCAATTCGATTCAGTGATCCATGGCGGCACGATCGCGACAGCGGATTACACTGCCAAGGGAGACATCGGCATAAGGGACGGGCGCATCGCAGCCGTGGCCGAACGCATCGAAGGCGGAGCGCGCCGAATTGATGCCGGCGGGCGCATCATAACGCCCGGCGGGATCGAAGCCCACGCCCATATCGCTCAGGAAAGCTCCTCGGGTGTAATGACCGCTGATGATTACCTCTCTGGGTCTGTTTCGGCAGCGTTCGGCGGCAATTCGACAATCATTCCGTTCGCGGCGCAGCATAGAGGGCAGTCTGTTGACGACGTGATTGCGACCTACGCCGCGCGCGCGGCATCCTCAGTTCTGGATTATTCCTGGCATCTGATCATCACCGATCCGACTGCGGAGGTGCTGAACGATCAGTTGCCGCGCGCATTCTCCCGCGGCATCACCAGCTTCAAGGTCTTCATGACCTACGACCTGATGAACCTCGGCGACGGCGGCATGCTAGACATCTTGACGATAGCGCGCGAGCACGGCGCAATCACCATGGTTCATGCCGAAAACAACGACATGGTAAAATGGATGAATCGCAGGCTGGCCGCAAAGGGACTGACGGCCCCGAAATACCACGCCATTTCGCGCCCCGAGCTGGCCGAGGAAGAGGCTATCAACCGTGCCATCCAGCTGGCCAAGCTGGTCGATGCGCCACTCTTCATCGTGCACGTCTCGACGGAGGGCGGGGCCAAAATCGTCCGGCGGGAAAAATTCAACGGAGCCAAGCTCTTCGCCGAGACCTGTCCGCAGTATCTTGCGCTCACCCGCGAAGACCTCGACCGGCCCGGCATGGACGGGGCGAAGTATATCTGTTCACCGCCGCTGCGCGATGTGAACACCCAGGATGCGCTCTGGCACCACATTGCTCATGGCACCTTCGAAAGCGTTTCCTCGGACCACGCGCCTTATCGCTTCGACGAGACCGGCAAGTTCTTGAATGGCAATGACATTCCTTATCCCAAGATCGCAAACGGCATGCCCGGAATCGCCGCGCGCCTGCCCTTTCTCTTCTCCGAGGGAGTGGTTAAGGGCCGGATCACTCTCGAGCAGTTCGTGGCACTCAGTTCGACCAATGCCGCCAGGACCTTCGGCTGCGACACCAAAGGCCGGATTGCGCCCGGCATGGATGCCGACATCGCGATCTGGAATCCCGAAGCGCGGGTGACGGTGACCGCTGCCGACCAGCATGACAACATGGACTACACGCCCTTTGAAGGCATGGAGCTGACCGGCAAACCCGAGATCGTCATGAACCGCGGCGCAGTAATAGTCGAACATGGCGAGCTAAAGGCACAATCGGGCCAGGGCCGCTTCGTCGCCCGCCAGAAAGCCGACCTGCGCGGCAAGCCCGGCTTCATCGCCAAAGAGCTGAATCCGGCACATAATTTTTGTGCAGAGCTACGCTGATGCGGGTGCTCGTGGTCAATCCGAATTCCTCGCTTGAAGTGACCGAGGGCATCGCTTCTGCGCTGCGCCCGCTTGGCAATATCTTTGACGTTGTCCGACAGGAACGGGGGCCCGCGACGATCCGCACCGATGAGGATGTGGCTACGGCCGCTGAGGCTTTTGCTTCGTGTATCGCCAGCGAAAATGCAGATGGATATATCACGGCTTGCTTCTCCGACCCCGGCCTCGATCTTGCGCGCGCTCGCGTGGACAAGCCGGTCGTTGGTGCCCAGGAGGCGGCGATCCTCGCGGCCTGCGCGACGGCCGAGCGTTTCGGTATCATCTCCCTGTCCGAGCGGGCTATTCCTCGGCATCTCACGCGGATCGAGGCCTTGGGCTGTCTCGATAAACTCGTGGCGGAACTGCCGCTTCGTGACGTGTCCGCAGCGGATTCCGGGCGTGATCCCAACGTCTACCGTCACGTTCTGGCGCTTGGTGAAGAGCTACGCGACCGCGGAGCTGGAGGCATCGTGCTCGGCTGCGCCGGCATGGCACAGCTTGCCGCGCGGCTTGAGGGCGATATCGGTGTCCCGGTCATCGATCCGGTTGCCGCCGCGGGCCGTCTCATGCTTTCGAAGCTGGACGTGTCTTCATGATTTCCCTGTCGGAGCTGGAACAATGTTTCAGCCCGTCAACTTAAGCGTCGGCGCATTGCGTCGACGCCTTCTTATTAAACGCCGCAAGTCAATCTTCGGCAATCGTCAGGTGCCGCGGCATCGCTTCGAAAGGCTTAGATCATGACAGTTTCCCCGATCCCCGCCCTCCCGGACATGGCCGGCAAAACCACCGCAGTATTTGGCTCATACGTGCTCACGAAGGGCCCCGCAGGGCAGGAGGTGCTGCGTGATCACTGGGTGATCCTCGAAGGAGACAGGATCGCCGGTGTTTCGAAAGGTCGACCGTCTCAGGCTGATGCGGTTATCGACCGGCCAGGTCGCTTTGTCCTGCCGGGGCTGATGAACCTGCACAACCATTGTTTCAGCGAGGCAATCGCGCGCAGCCACGCCGAGGATGGCGTCAGCAAACGCAATGACCAGAGCATCGTCTACACCGTTCTGCTGCCCCTTTCGAAGACCGGACTAGACATCTTGACGCCGGAGGAACGCCTGGCAGTCGCGCGGATGGGGATCGTTCAACTCCTGCTTGGTGGTGCGACCTCGGTGATGGAGCCATTCCGCAACACGCTACCCGAGATGTTCGATGCGGCCTCGGAACTGGGTTTGCGCTTCTGGGGCGCGCCCTATCTTTTCTCGGCTTCCGATCCCAAGGCTGGCACTGAGGGCGGCGTTTGCTACAACACGGCCTCGACCGATGGTAGCGACAGCGCGGTTGATCTGGCCACGTGGAATTCTTTGTTCGACAGATGGCACGGGCAGGAGAACGGCCGGATCGGCCTTGCAATGAGCCCGCATGCAACCGACACCTGCGATCCCGACCTCCTGCGGACGGCAGCGGTCCGGGCGCGCGAATTGGGCGTGCCGATCACTACGCACGTCGCGCAAAGCGAAAGCGAGGTCGCAACTATCGGAAAACGTTGGGAAGGGCGCACGCCGGCAGAGTATCTCGACTGGCTGGGCGTGCTGGGTCCCGATCTTCTGGCCGCGCATTGCGTCTACAGCAATGAAAGTGACCTTGCGCTGATGAAGGCCCGGGACGTAACCGTGATGAATTGCCCTCGGGTCTTTGCGCGGACAGGAAAGACTGCGTCCTTCGGGCGTTTCGAAGCGGCGGGGCTGCGTACAATGGTGGGCACCGATGGTTACAACATGGACCTTCTGGGCGAAATCAATGCAGCGGGTATCGTCTCGAAGGTAAGCCGTGGCGACGCGCGGAGCGCCACCGCGCCGGCTCTCATCAACGCGATCACAGAGGCGGGATCGGTCGCGCTCAACCGCCCAGATCTCGGGCGGATCGTGCCGGGCGCTAAGGCCGATCTCACGCTTATTGACATGACCCACCCCCATCTTCAGCCGCATTCCGATCCGCGTCGAGCACTCGTCGCTCTGGCGAACCGAGCGAATGTCGCGACGGTTATCGTCGACGGTAGAACCCTGGTCGATGACGGAAGGGTCGTCGTTGCTGATGGGACTGCGCTGACTGAGGCCGGGGCGGCCGCGATCCGCAAGATCTGGGAACAGCCAGAGGCTCGTGAAGCTCTCGCTTCAGCATGAAGCCTGAAGTGGTCCCAGTAACCCCGTCTTGCCGATGATCCCGCGAAGTTCTTTCGAAACCACGAGTCGCGCGTGATAGCGCCCGTCGCGCTCTACCATATGTCTACGTTTGCCCGCGATGCTCCGCCTACCGATTGTAACCAGAACCGTAACGACGAAATGGCAGAAACCCCTGCTTTTCAAGGGTTTTGTTTGATATCAATGGGATAGGATGGTGGGTCGTGAGAGGCTCGAACTCCCGACATCTTCGGTGTAAACGAAGCGCTCTACCAACTGAGCTAACGACCCGCGCTGGCCTGCGTTTATCGCCAGATGGCCTGCCGGGCAAGCCCGGATTGTGCCGGGGCGAGCCGATTTACACCCGCTGAAATTGATCGCCGGAGGGATGCTGCGTGGATAACACGGGCGCCCGCGCCTGTTGCGCGGACCCTGTCGCGGCGGGGCCTAGGTGCGAATGGCGCCCCGCAGACCGATTCCGACCAGCCCCGCATTGATCAGAAGATAGGGTGAGGTGCCGCCAAAAGTCAGACTGATTGCCTTTGCCCAGTCGCTCAGATGGTGCACCGGCTCGAAGGCGATGAAAAGCCCCGCCAGAACCGGCATTGCAGACGCAAGCCAGGTCAGCGACAGGGGTTTGAAGTATTTTCGGCAGCGGCGGCGCATCGCGTTCCCTCTTGGCTGAAGGCACCCAATCTGCCGGAAGATCGCCTGCGTTTCGGTGAATGGGGCGCGCGTTGCTTTCGGTCCGCCTGTCTGCCGCCGGCGGTCCGAATGGTGGGTGATGAGGGATTTGAACCCCCGACATCTTCGATGTGAACGAAGCGCTCTACCACTGAGCTAATCACCCGTCCGGCAGGGTTCCTAGCGTTATTCTTCTGCCTCTGCAAGGGCATCCTGCCGCTCTGGTCCGGCTGGTTGCTGTTCGGTCCGGCGCAGTTTCACGATCAGCATTTCACCCGATGACAGGTCCTTTTGCCGGTTGACCTTGGCTTTGCCAAATGGGGGCAGGATCAGTTCCTCTCCTGCGGTCAATGCATCCCCCATGATCCTCAGCATCGCCTCGACGACCGGCTTGACATCCCGCTTCTTCATCGAAGACGCCTTAACCACGCGTTCGATCAGCTCTTTCTTGCGCAGGGCGACGGTCGGATTTTCGTCCGTCCCGCTCTTTGTCTCGGGTGTCGATGCATGCGTGGCGGCGCTGACGGGCGTCAAGGTCGCCGGCGGAACGGCGGCGGCGATTGTCGGCGCGACGAATTCGGATGTGGGTGCCTTTGCCGGGCGGGTCGCGGGTTTGCGCGACGACGCCTTTGGCGCCACCTTGGCTACGGTCTTGGCCGCTGCCGCTGCCTTTGGCTTGGCCGGGGCCTTGGCGGCCGGCGTCTTGCCGGCGCGCGGCGTGGCCGGCGCCTTTCTGGTCCTTGCCGTACCGGTTGTCTTGCGTGTTGCCGTGGTCGCCATGACCGCCCCTTCCCTGCCTGCCTCAACCGCCACTATAGCGCGCGTTGCCGCACTTATCCACAGACACGGAAAAAATACGCGGACCGCAGGTTCGCCCCCGGGGCGCAACCGCGGGCAGCGATGTCAGACAATGCCGCGCAACCCCTCAAGCAGCATCTGGTTCGGGCATTCCGCCGGGGCCTCCCGCCCGGTGTCATGCCGGCCCGAGCCATCCGCGCATTCGCGGCAGAACGCCAGCAAAGCGCGGAAATCGTCCTGCGTAACCAGGCCAAGCCGCATGGCCTTGCCGACATCGACACCGTGCCGGCAACGTTCCCGTTCCGACAGAAAATATGCGGTCGATACTGCCTGACGCGCGCCAGCACCGCCGATCTTCATACCCTTGGCCATTGCGACCCCTCCGCCATTTCGCCCGCGCGTTTATGCGTGCCGCGAAAGGGCGCCGCCATGATCTGGGTCAAGATGCGGCAGGGCATTGAGCATCGGAAGACCCGGGGTTACTGTGACCCCATGTTTACGATCGAGCATGATTTTGACGCCACGGTCATCACCCTTGTGGACGAGGGCAGCACGCATCTGGAAGAGGATGTGATCATTCAGGCATTTTCCGAATGCGTGACCGTCGAGCAATTCGATCCGCGCAAGGATCAGATGACCAGGATCGTGCTTTCGATGGCGCAGATCCGCGAACTTGCTGCGGCGCTGAACCTGCCCGAAGGGGTTTACCGCCTCAGACCGAAGGACTGAGCGTTTCGTCGCCCGGCGCTTTCCCGATCAGCAGGGGGGGACGAGGCACCGGCGCCCCCAGGAAACGCGCGAACAGGGTGGGGCGCCGATGCTGTGACCGGGGCACTCGGCCGCGGGTCGCCCTAGTCTTACGACCGCGTCGCGACTCGCGCTTTGACTTAAATCAAGCCGCCTCGCCTGTTTCAGAAATAAAAAGGGGCCCGTCAGGCCCCTTTTCCTGGCAATGGTATCGACGCGTCTACTCGCCGCCGCCCTGGCTGTGCACCCAAGAGGCCACGGCCCGAATATCCGCCTCGCTGAGGCGACCGGACCAGGCTGGCATCACGCCGAAACGGGCGTTTGTCACGGTTTCGGTGATTGCAGCCTGATCGCCCCCGTAAAGCCAGATCGCATCGGCAAGGTTTGGCGCCCCCTGCAAGCGGTCGCCGGTTCCGTCCTCGGCATGGCATGCCGCGCAGTTATCGGCGAAGACCGTGGCGCCCTCGGCTGCAAGGGCCGCGTCATGCTCCTGCCCCGAAATGCTCAGCACATATTGTACGACCTGATCGATCTGTTCGGGTTCCAGCAACCCGTCGGCACCGAATCTGGGCATTTCGGAATACCGTGCATCGGCATCGGTGGTGTTGCGAATGCCATGGCTGATCGTGGTGTGGATATCCTCGATCGTGCCACCCCAAAGCCAGTCGTTGTCAAGAAGGTTGGGATAGCCCGTGGCACCGGCGGCACCGGAACCATGGCACTGCGCGCACCATGTCCGAAAGATCGCGCCACCGGCATTGCGGGTATAGTTCGACAGTTCGGGGTCCGCACCGATCGCATTCAGATCCGCGGCGACCAGCTTGGCCTCGACCGGTGCATTCGCATCGTCGAACCGCTGGATTTCGGCGGCAACCGCGGTGCGGTTGTTTTCGCCCCAAAGCCCCTTTGTCGCCGAGTTCACCAGCGGCCATGCGGGATAGAGGATGGTGTAAATGATCCCCCAGACGATGGTCAGATAGAAGGTCCACAGCCACCAGCGCGGCAAGGGATTGTTGAACTCTTCGATTCCGTCCCAGGAATGGCCCGTCGTATCGGGATCGGCCTGATGCTTGATTGGTTTCTTGCTCATGTCTCAGGCCTCCTCCGCCGGGGCGGGTCTGTCTTCATGCCGGAAGGGAATGTTTGAAATATCCTCGTGCACGCGCCGCGAACCGGGGCGAAATGCCCACAGGACGACAGCGACGAAAACGAGGAACAGTGCCAGTAGCGCCCAGCTGTCCGCGAATTCACGCATCAGGGAATAGAAATCCATCTCTCATCCTCCTCAGCGGTTCGGGTCGGGCTGGAAGGTCGAGAAATCGACCATCGTGCCCAGAACCTGAAGGTAGGCGATCAGCGCGTCCATCTCGGTCACGCCGGGCTTGCCATCGAAATTGGCCACGACCGCGCCGTGATAGCGTTCCTCAAGCCCGCTGGTATCGGCGTCAGGATCGGCCTGCGCCGCGAAATCCGCTTTCGCAAGCTCGATCATTTCCGAGGTGTAGGGCACACCCACCAGCGCGTCGGTGGAAAGCCGGTCCTCGATATAGGTCGGCTCGATCAGGCGGTTGGCAAGAAAGCCGTATTTCGGCATCACCGATTCCGGCACGACCGATTGCGGATCGGTCAGGTGGTCGACATGCCACTCGTTCGAGTAGCGGCCACCCACCCGGGCCAGATCCGGACCGGTGCGCTTGGAGCCCCACTGGAACGGATGGTCATACATCGATTCCGCGGCAAGGCTGTAGTGGCCATAGCGCTCGACCTCGTCCCGCATCGGGCGGATCATCTGGCTGT
>JAGRDO010000141.1:0-575 GCA_020447005.1 Paracoccaceae bacterium | reverse complement strand
CAGCCTTCACGGATGTAGATGTCGCGCCCGGTCAGCTCCAGCGGCGAGTAGGGTCGCACCCCTTCCACCTTCTCGATCGTGTTTTCGAGGTAGAAGAGCGGGGCGATCTCGACGATGCCACCGATCGTCACCACCGCGAAGGCACCGATCAGAAGGGCCGTCGCGTTGGTTTCAAGGAACTTGTGCTTGTCAAGGATACTCATCTGTCCCGTCCTCCTTATTCAGCCGGGACAGCGACACGGGCGACAGCCCCGCCAGGCTGCTTCGCGACGGTTGCCCAGAGATTGTAGACCATGATCAGCGCACCGGAGAGATAGAGCACCCCGCCCAGACCGCGCATCACGTACATCGGATATTTGGCGCGAACGGTGTCGGCGAAGGCGTTCACAAGGAAGCCCTGGCTGTCCACTTCACGCCACATCAGGCCTTCGACGATCCCGGTGACCCACATCGAGGCGGCGTAAAGCACGATCCCGATGGTGGCGAGCCAGAAGTGCCAGGAAACCAGCGACAGCGAATAAAGGCGCTCGCGGTTCCACAGTTTCGGCGTCAGGAAGTAGAGCGCGCCGAAGGTG
>JAGRDO010000027.1 GCA_020447005.1 Paracoccaceae bacterium | reverse complement strand
ATTTCATCGCCCATATCCACCGGCTGCGGAACGAGGATGCCGAAGCCGGGCCTACCGAAGAACTCGGTGCGTAGACCACTGGCCGATGGGGCAGTCTCTGGTCCTTGCCATTCATCTTTTCCTTGCCGGACGCAATGGTTCGGGCGAGCCGCCCGCGCGCCCGGTGCGCAACCCCGGGCGGCTGGTCTGGTTTCACTGCGCCGCCGATACATCCATGACCAGCCTTGGCCATCTTGCCACGCTTCTGAAGGCGCAGGCGCGTGATGTTTCCGTTCTTGTCACGACCGACAGCCAATCCGGCCAGCGGGCCGCGCAGTTGCCAAAGGACGTGATCTGCGACGCGGCGCCGCCCGAACAAGGGCAGGCCGCGGCCCGGTTTCTTGACCATTGGCGCCCGGATCTGATGGTTCTCTTCGGGTCGAGCCTTCCGGCGGTCAGCCTTGTCGAGGCGCATCGCCGCGGGGTGCCCGTGCTTCTGGCGAATGCGCTGAAACCGGATACCGGCTGGATCACCCGGCTTTTCCGGCGCGGCATGACCAGATCGCTTTTGGGGCGGCTGAAGGGGATCATGGCGCAGGATGCCGAAGCGGTGCGCTGGTATCTCGCCCTTGGGCGCGGGCTTCCGCCGGTCGACATGACCGGGCGTATCGAAGAGACGGCGGCCCCCCTGACCTGTTCCGAAGCCGAACGCTCGGCGCTTGCCGAAGTGCTGAGCGCGCGTCCGATCTGGTTGGCCATCGCATGCCCCGAACCCGAGGAGGATGCGGTATTGGCCGCCCATCAGGGCGCGATGCGGTTTGCGCACCGTCTGCTTTTGATTCTGGCGCCCGCGAACCCGGCGCGCGGGGATGCCCTTGCGGCAAAGATCACCGCGAAGGGATGGGCGGTCGCGCGACGCTCGCTTGACGAGGACCCGGCGCCCGAGACGCAGGTATTCCTGGCCGATGGCGAAGCGGAGGCCGGTCTTTGGTATCGCCTCGCGCCGGTATGTTATATCGGCGGTACGCTGACGGGTGTCGGCGGATGCCCCAATCCCTTTGAGGCCGCCGCCCTTGGGTCCGCGATCATTCACGGACCGGATTCGGGCGCCTATCCGCGTGCATTTGCGCGGCTGAAAGCGGCCAGTGCCACGCGGCCGATAACCAGTCCGGACGAATTGCCCGAAGCGGTCGATGCCTTGACAGCGCCGGACCGGGCCGCCCTTCTTGCGCATAACGCCTGGGCCACGTCTTCGGGCGGTGCCGAGGTGGCCGCGCGGGTCGTCGATCGCATTCTGGCCGAGATCACCCCAGTCAAGGATGGCACGGTCTGACATGAAACCACCGGCATTCTGGTTTTCCGATCCCGCGCAGCCGGGTCTTGCCGCCCGAATTCTGTCGCCCCTGTCGCGGATCTGCAAAGCCGCGACCGCGGCGCGTGTCGCAAGGCCCGCCGATTTCCGGCCCGGCATCCCGGTGATCTGCGTCGGCAACCTGACGGTAGGCGGGGCGGGCAAGACGCCGACTGTCGTGGCTTTGGCGCAGCGTCTTTCCGCGCGCGGGCATGCCGCACATATCCTCAGCCGCGGCTATGGCGGGACGCTCGCCGGGCCGGTTCAGGTGAGCGAGCGCCACCATCAGGCGTCCGATACCGGGGATGAACCGCTTCTGATGGCGGGTTTTGCCCCGGTCTGGGTGGCGCGCGACCGGGCCGCTGGCGCGCGGGCCGCGGTGGCGGCCGGTGCCGGCGTATTGCTGCTGGATGACGGGTTTCAGAACCCGAGCGTGGCCAAGGACCTGTCGATCGTGGTCGCCGATGCGGCGACCGGCTTCGGAAACGGATTGTGCCTTCCGGCCGGCCCCTTGCGTGAACCCGTGGAAGCCGGGCTGGCGCGGGCGGACATGGTGCTGACGCTGGGCGCGCCCGGGGAACAGGCCACATTCCTGTCGCGCTGGGGCGGCGCCCTTAATGTGCCGCATGTCGCGGGGCGTCTTGCCCCTTTGGAAACCGGAATGGACTGGGCCGGGCTGCCTGTCCTTGCCTTTGCCGGGATCGGCAGGCCGGAAAAGTTCTTTGCGACGCTGCGGGGGCTTGGGGCCGAGGTTGTGCGGACCGTGGCGCTTGATGATCATCAGCCGCTGTCACCGGGTCTTTTGCGGCGTCTTGGCGCCGAGGCCGGGGCGCTGGGCGCCCAGCTTGTCACGACCGAGAAGGACGCGGTCCGGCTGCCGGATGAGCTTCGCTCACAGGTGCTGACCCTGCCGGTACGTCTTGAAATCGACGACTGGGCGTTGCTTGACGCCGCACTGGGGCGCATCGGTCTTTGACCGCGACGGGCCCCGCGTCAGTCGCCGCCGCCCCGTGGGGCAGGCGCGCCCCGGTTCCCGCCGAGCGCGGGCGACGGTGTCGCCAGTGACAGATCCGCCGCCGAGAACGAAAAGGGCGAGCGCACGCCGGGCACGCCGCCCATGTCAAGGCGCATGCCGCGCGCGACGATCTGGGGATCGGCAAACACCTCGGCCATGTCGTTGATCGGGCCGGCGGGCACGCCTTCGGCCTCGCAAGCGGCCAGAAGCGCGGCCTTGGTCATCCTGCGGGTTGCCGCCGTCAGTTCGCCGGTCAGCGCCGCGCGGTTCGCGACCCTGTCGGCATTGCTCAGGTAATCGGGGTGCGTGGCCAGATCGTCGCGCCCGAGCAGCGCGCACAGGCGGCGGTATTGCCCGTCATTGCCGGTCGCGACGATGATCCAGCCATCGGAACAGTCGAAGACGGAATAGGGCACGATATTGGGGTGGGCGTTGCCCATCCGCATCGGCGCCACGCCAGAGGCAAGGTAGTTCATCGCCTGATTGGCCATGACCGAGGTCGCGACATCGAAAAGCGCCATGTCGATGTGCTGACCTTCGCCGGTCCTGACCCGCTGGTGCAGCGCGGCAAGGATCGCCGTCGCG
This sequence comes from Paracoccaceae bacterium, assembly GCA_020447005.1. GTDB lineage: Bacteria > Pseudomonadota > Alphaproteobacteria > Rhodobacterales > Rhodobacteraceae > Albidovulum. The sequence goes on along the minus strand of JAGRDO010000027.1, from coordinate 8,771 downwards.
GCATAGATTCCGGTGAAGATATCGGTGACGGCAACGCCGACCTTCTGCGGTTGGCCGTCCGGTTCCCCGGTGATGCTCATCATCCCGGACATGCCCTGGATGATGTAGTCATAGCCCGCGCGGTGGGCATAGGGGCCGGTCTGGCCGAAACCGGTGATGGAGCAATAGATCAATCGCGGATTGACCTGTCGAAGGCTTTCGTAGTCGAGACCGTATTTCTCCAGCCCCCCGACCTTGAAATTCTCGATCAGGATGTCGGCATCGGCGACAAGGTCACGGACCAGCGCCTGCCCCTCGGCGGTCCGGAAATCCGCCACGACCGATTTCTTGCCCCGGTTGCAGGAATGGAAATAGGCGGCCGAACGATCGCCGCCATTTTCGATGAACGGGGGTCCCCAGCGCCGCGTATCGTCGCCTTCGGGGGCCTCTACCTTGATGACCTCTGCACCCAGATCCGCGAGGGTCTGACCGGCCCATGGTCCGGCCAGAATGCGCGCAAGCTCGACAACCTTAAGCCCGGACAGTGGCGTCATGCGTCAATTCCCGAGCTTTTCGTCAAGGATCTTGGCGAAATCCTCGTAAGGCATGTTGGAATATTTCTGGCCGTTGATGACGAAGCTGGGCGTGGCGTTGATCTCGTCCTTGGTGGCATTCGCCTGATAGGTTTCCACCATCGCCTTCAGCTGGGTTTCGTCCTTCATGCAGGCATCGACCTGATCGGCCGTCATGCCGGCCTTGATCCCGATCTTTTTCAGATTTTCCGAGATTTCATCGGCGTTGCCCTCGCCGATCCATTCGCGCTGGGTGTCATAGATGATGTCGGAAATGGGAAAGTACTTTGCCGGCCCGCCGCAGCGCGCGACCGCAGCCGCCCAGAGCCCGAACTTGTCGAAATAGACCTCGCGATAGACAAAGCGGACCTTGCCGGTCTCGATGTAATTCGTCTTCAACTGCCCGAACACGGTTTCATGAAAATGCTGACAGTGCGGGCAGGTGAACGAGGCATATTCGATCACCTCGACGGGCGCGTCGGCCTGACCGAGCATCATGTCCGGCACAAGCGCGGCGTCGGCGACGGCGGTCGCCTCCTGCGCTTCGGCGGCAACCGACAGCGTCGGCGCCGTTTCGGCTGGCCTCTGCATCACCCAGTATGCGCCCGCGAATGCCGCCAGCGCGACCGCGCCGGCAATGATGTAGGTTCGTGCCATCGAGTCAGCCTTTCTTCGTTCCCGACCGAGATAAGACTTTTTCGCCGAGGGCTTCAAGCGCTGCCCTTAACGTCGGGTCGTTGATCTCACCTGAAAGTGTTCGCGCCGCCGCCTGTATTCCGGGATCGGGCGGGGGCGTCGCCGCCTTCGGCGCAGGGCCGAAGGCGACCTGACCTTCGGCAAAGCCCGTCGGCGCGGTCTGGGTGATGGCGATGCGCGAAATGGCGTTGTAGCCATAGCAGGCATTCACGCGGTCCTTGATCCCGGGCAGCTTCATCTGAAGCAGGGGCGCCATGGCACCGGTTGTCAGAACCGTCAGCGTCGCACCGAAGCCGCCGTGGCCGTAAACGATCTTTACCGGCAGGGCCATGGCCGCGATGTCTTCGCCCACGACCTCGGGCCAATGGGTCAAAAGCCGCGAAACGGCAAAGCCGCGCGACTCGCCCGCCGAACGGACCCGGTTTTTCAGCAGCCCGGACGCCGCTTCGAAGCCTTTGGCCCGACGCTTGCCCTCTGACGGTGCCGCCATCTGCGCTGTCCTTTCCCGCCTGTGTGCCTATGTTAGACCGCAGGCGGGCCTTTGCCCACAAGCTTTGCCGGAAAGGAAGCGGGAAGTTGCACGACGCAGCCATCAGCGCGGCCCTGATGACGTGGTATGACCGGAACGCCCGGGACCTGCCGTGGCGCATCGGTCCTGCACAAAGGCGGGCGGGCGCCCGGCCCGATCCCTACAGGGTCTGGCTGTCCGAGATCATGCTGCAGCAGACAACGGTCGCGGCGGTGCGGGGCTACTTTACCCGGTTCACCGGGCGTTGGCCCGATGTGACCGCCCTGGCGCGGGCCGAGGACAGCGATGTCATGGCCGAATGGGCCGGGCTTGGCTATTACGCGCGGGCACGGAACCTGCTGAAATGCGCCCGGATCGTCGCGGGCCTGCCGGGCGCGCGGTTTCCGCAGACCAGCGGCGAATTGCTGGCATTGCCGGGGATCGGCCCCTATACCGCCGCCGCCGTCGCCGCGATTGCCTTCGACGCCCCCGCCACCGTGGTGGACGGCAATGTCGAGCGCGTCATCGCGCGGCTTTTCGCGGTTCAGACGCCCCTGCCAAAGTCGCGGCCGGACCTTGTGTCCCTGGCCGCAAGGCTGACGCCGCGCGCCCGCCCCGGCGATCATGCGCAGGCGATGATGGATCTCGGCGCGACGATCTGCACGCCGCGCAAGCCGGGTTGCGCGGTCTGTCCGCTTGGCGCCTTTTGCCGCGCCAGCGGCCAGGCAGAGCACCTGCCCCGCAAGGCGGCGAAACCGGTCAAACCCACGCGCCACGGCATCGCCTATGTCGGCACCCGGACCGATGGCGCCCTGCTTATGGAGCGGCGGCCGGAAAAGGGCCTTCTTGGCGGGACGCTTGGCTGGCCTTGCAGCGACTGGAGCGAGGCATTGCCGCCCGACGACCCGCCGGCCACGGCCGAGTGGCGCGAGGCCGGCGGCGAGGTTCGCCACACCTTCACCCATTTTCATCTTGTCCTGAGGGTGAAAACCGCGATCCTGCCGTTTGGCGCGAATCCCGCTCGCGGCCATTTCGTGCCGGCAGACAGGTTCCGGCCGGACGATCTGCCAACCGTCATGCGCAAGGTGTGCCGTCGGGCGCTGCGACCCCACGTCACAGATTGAGATCGGTTCCGGGGCAAACTAGACTTTGCCGCCAGTGCCAGAGGATGCCCCCCAGAGGATGACCCCCGATGCCCCGCCCCATAACCAGCCTTTTTGCGGCGCTTCCCTTCTGGATGTCGCTTGTCGTGGTGCCGCTTGCGGTTCTCGGGGCTTATCATGGCGGCTGGACGGTCTGGCTTCTTCCGGTATTCAGCCTGCTCATCAGTTCCGCCCTTGATGCCATCGCCGGTCTGAGCCGCGAAAACGGAGACCCGGATACGCCCGAGGAAGGGCTGTTCTGGTACCGGTTGATCACGATCATCTGGTTTCCGGTACAGGCAGCGGTGCTTTTCGGCATGATCTGGTTCGTGACCCATGGCGATCATCTGCTGGTTTGGGAAAAGGTGGTTCTGTTCTTCGGGGTCGGGATCATCACCGGTTCGGTCGGGATCGTTTACGCGCATGAACTGATGCATCAGAAGAACCGGCTTGAGCGCTGGCTGGGCGATCTTCTGCTGGCCAGCGTTCTTTACGGTCATTTCCGGACCGAGCATCTTCTGGTGCATCACCGCTATGTCGGCACCCCGCGCGACGCGGTTTCGGCGCGCTACAACGAAGGGTTTCACCGGGCGTTCTTTCGCGTCCTGCGCGACGGGCCGGGTTCGGCATGGCGGGCCGAACGGCAGCTTCTGGCGCGCGCGAACCGGTCGCCGCTGCATCGGTCGAACCCCTTCTGGCGCTATGGCGCGCTGCAACTGATCATGCTTGCCCTGGCCGTGGCGCTTGGCGGCTGGCAGGGGCTTGCGCTCTTCCTCTGGCAGGCTGTCGTGGCCGTCTGGCAGCTGGAACTTGTCAACTATGTCGAACATTACGGGCTGACCCGGCAGCATCTGGGGGACGGGCGGTACGAACATGTCCGGCCGCATCATTCCTGGAATGCCGATCACAAGGTGACGAACTGGTTGCTGATCAATCTGCAGCGCCATTCGGATCACCATTACAAACCCGACCGGCGCTTTCCGCTGTTGCAAAGCTACGATGCGGATGAGGCGCCGCAGCTTCCCTATGGCTATCCGTTGATGACGGCGCTGGCGATGATCCCGCCCCTTTGGCGGCGCCGGATGAATCCGCGTGTCCGGGCATGGCGGCGCCAGTTCTACCCCGAGATCGGCGACTGGAGCGCCTATGACAACGGCACACTGCCGATGCCGAAAGGGGCAAGCTAGGCCAGCGACAAAAAACCCCGCCGGGGTGCATTCCGGCGGGGTAAAGTTAGTGCTGTGGTTCTGGCCACAGGCACCGGCGGTAAACCTTGAAATCAGTGGGCGCGGGAATTTTCCATCTCGGCCCGGATCTGCTGGCGCAGAAGGTCGATGGACACAAGCTGGCCGTCACGCTTGAAATGCCAGTAGGTCCAGCCGTTGCAGGACGGCGCGCCTTCCAGATGTGCGCCCACCTGATGGATCGATCCGCGCACGTCATTGCCGATCAATGTGCCGTCGGCGCGCACCTTGGCACGCTGGCCACGCGCGGAATAAAGCTCTTCGCCGGGGCGCAGCATTCCGCGTTCGACGACCTGCCCGAAGGGCACGCGCGGTTCGGCACGTTTCGAGGCCGAGACCTCCAGCGCCTCACGGTCGAACTTGCGGATCCTCGCGATCCGTTTGGCCGCCGCCTCGCGATAGGCGGCCTCGCGCTCGATGCCGATGAAGTCACGCCCGAGCATCTTGGCCACGGCGCCGGTGGTGCCGGTGCCGAAGAAGGGGTCGAGAATGACATCGCCGGGGTTGGTGGTGCCGATCAGAACGCGGTGGAGGAGCGCCTCGGGCTTTTGGGTCGGATGGGCCTTGTCGCCCTTGTCGTCCTTCAGCCGTTCATGTCCGGTGCAAAGCGGGATGACCCAGTCCGAGCGCATCTGCACGCCTTCGTTCAGCGCCTTCAGCGCCTCGTAGTTGAAGGTGTATTTGCCGGCCTCGGATTTCGAGGCCCAGATCAGCGTTTCATGCGCGTTGGTAAAGCGCTTGCCGCGGAAGTTCGGCATCGGGTTCGATTTGCGCCAGACAACGTCGTTGAGAATCCAGAAGCCCTGATTCTGCAACTCGGCGCCCATGCGGAACACATTGTGATAAGAGCCGATGACCCAGATCGCGCCATTGGGCTTCAACAGCCGATGCGCGGCGGAAAGCCAGTCGCGGGTAAAGCGGTCATAGACCTCGAAGCTGGAAAACTGGTCCCAATGATCGTCCACGGCATCGACCTTGGAATTGTCCGGCCGGTGCAGATCGCCGCGCAGTTGCAGGTTATAGGGGGGGTCGGCGAAGATCAGGTCAACGCTTTCGGCAGGCAGCGACCGCATCACTTCGATGCAGTCTCCGCCGATGATCTGGTTCAGCGGAAGCGTCGCCGCCGCCTTCGTCGTGGTCTTCGTCATCGCTGCCTCATCCCCGGCATTTGTGCCGTTCTTTGTTGTCCCAAAGATGAGTCAGGAGCGATTCGGCGTCAAATTCTTTTTTGAATCAAGAACTTATGGTTTTTGCTTGGCACAAGATATTGTGCACCGGCCGGAACGAACGCCTATGGTGTGGGGTCGGCCCGAGATTTCGGAGTGCCGAAAGATGGTCTTTCGTGGGATAGCCCGCGTTTTTTTCCCAGCCATAGCCGGGATGCTGTTGCGCCAAATCCACCATGATGCGATCGCGCCACACCTTGGCGACGATGGATGCCGCCGCGATCGACAGTGACCGCCCGTCGCCCCTGACGATCGCCTCGGCACGGGGGGCGAGATCTGCCGGAACCCTGTTTCCGTCGACCAGCAGCCAGTCGGGCGGCCTTTTCATTCCGGCCACGGCGCGGCTCATCGCCAGATGGCTGGCCTGCAGGATGTTGATCGCGTCGATTTCATCCACGCTTGCCGCGCCGATACCGACATCGGCCGCCGACAGGATCTGATCGAACAAAAGCCCGCGCCGGGCGGCGCTGATCTTCTTGCTGTCGTTCAGCCCGGCGGGCAGCCGGTCAGGGACAAGGCGGACGGCGGCCGCGACGACAGGTCCGCAAAGCGGGCCACGCCCGACCTCGTCCACGCCTGCGATATAGGAAAAGCCGCGCTGAAGGGCGGTGGTTTCAAAGTGGAAATCAGGCAGTCCGGTCATGGCGCCACCATGCCCAAGCCCCGCGCGAGGGCAAGAAAAAACGGATGCCCCGGGACAGTGAGGCATCCGTCAAGTTGCGGTGTTCGGGGTCGTTGCCCCTCACCGGCTGCTCGATTTATTCCGGGGTCAGCGACGCAGGCTGGCGATCTTGTAGCCGCTGCGGGTCAGGCATTTCGCGTCGTAAACGGTCAGGCGGCCCCTGCGGTCGCGGATATCGAAGGCGCAGGATTGCGGCAGGCGGCGGTCAAGCCCGTAGCCGGCAAGGCAACGTTCGGACAGGACATCGCTGCGCCGGCCCTTCCTGTCGGAAAGCGGAAAGGCGCATTGCAGCGGCAGAACGCGGTGGTTGCGCCCGGCATGATAGCGCTGATCGTCGCCGTAGCGCCGGTTGTCCGAGGTGCCCTTTTTCGCGTCGTTCAGGATCAGCCCGATCGTGGCCGCGCCCAAAAGCAGCGACAGCGCGTTGCTTTGGGTGTTGTCGAACGCCTGCGCCGGTGCGGCAAGTGTCAGAACCAGCGAAAGTCCGGCTGTCATGGTGACGAGTTTCCTGAACATTGGTGTCTCCCGTTATTGATGGGGCGAGGGGTGCCCGCTTGATGCCGCACCATCGCGTCCGGCCGGGGACGAGAGCAATAACTGCCCCCGGCTAGGCGATAACCGGCCCCGCCGATGCGCATTGTTATTGAATAGCAACGCGCGAACGATCAACCTGAGCGCATGACCAGACCCCTTATCATATCCGCGGCGATCGCCGCCCTTGCGCTGGCCAGCCCGGCAACGGCCGGCTGCGTCGTCGAATACAAGGCCAAGCGGGACAATCCGCTCCGGCTTGATTTCGGCAAGGCCAGCTTGCCCGACAGCGCCTGCGCCAGTAAGAAAGAGGCAGCGGCCCAGCTTGTGCCGCTGTTGAAACAGGATGGCTGGACACTGCTGTCGATTGTCAGCGTCAAGCCGGACGGCGGCTGAAGCAGTTCATTACGGCCAGGGTGGCGGTGTCGGAAACGCAAAAACCATTGAACGAGGCGATGCGCATCGGTGGCCGCGTGGCGATCTGGGGCATCGTTGCGATTGTGGTCATCCTGATCATCAGCGCCGTCTTGCTGTTCCTGTCGCTGCCTGATGCCAATGCCTTCAATGCACGGGTGGAGCGGATCTTTGTCGAAAACGATGCGCTGACCACCGATCAGGACATCAAGCTTTTGGAAATCATCGCCCAGTCCGGCACCGCCTTTTCCGAGGTGCTGACCAGCTACCGCGCCGTCATCTCGGTTCTTCTGGTCTTTTCAACCGCATTGCTGGTTGCGGCATTGGTGTTTCTGGTCGTGATCATGGCGCTTAACCGCCGGATCGGGCAGATTCAGCGGCAAGGCATTCAGGTTTCGTCGCTGTTGATCAGCCGGGCGGAAAACGCGGTCGTGCTGAACAACATGGAATTCAGCCTGACGCCTGCCGCGATTGAAACCCTGTCGGTTCTGGCCGAGGCGCGGATGGATGACGATGTCATGTCGGGGGCCGAGATCGAGGCGGTCATCTCGGGCCGCAATTCGGCCGATTGCGATGAAAGCGCCGGGGCCATGCGGATCAAGCGGTTGCGGGATGCGCTGGGCAACCAGATGGTCAGCGAACTTCTGGTCAAGAACATCGCGCGGCGCGGCTATATGCTGGCCGTCGACAAGGACGCGATCCGCATGATCTGAGCGGGCCTTGCGTGGCGGGGCAGGGGGGCCTATATCGGCCCCTCATTTGCCGGCCCGGGGGGCGCTTGGATGATTCAGACACCCTTCTATCTGATCGACGAGGCGAAGCTTCTTCGCAACATGGAGATCATCGACCGGCTGCGCGCCGGCTCGGGCGCGAAGGCGCTTCTGGCGCTGAAGTGCTTCGCGACATGGTCCGCCTTCGACATGATGCGCGATCACATGGATGGCACGACATCCTCCTCGCTTTACGAATTGCGGCTGGGGCGCGAGAAGTTCGGCAAGGAAACCCACGCCTATTCCGTCGCCTGGGCCGGGCATGAGATTGAAGAGGCGGTCGGTTACGCCGACAAGATCATCTTCAACTCCATCGGTCAGCTTGAGCGTTTCGGCAACCAGTCCGCGCATATCGAACGCGGGCTGCGCCTGAACCCGCGGTTTTCGACCTCTGGTTTCGATCTGGCCGACCCGGCGCGGCCGTTTTCGCGCCTTGGCGAATGGGACGCGGCGAAGATCGCCGAAGTCATCGACCGGGTGTCGGGCTTCATGATCCACTACAATTGCGAAAACCGCGATTTCGGCCTGTTCGACCAGCAGCTTGGCCGGATCGAGACGGAATTCGCGCGGCTTCTGGAAAAGGTGAAATGGGTCAGCCTTGGCGGTGGCATCCATTTCACCGGCGAAGGCTATCCGGTCGATGACCTTGCCGCGCGGCTGAAGGCGTTTTCAGAGAAATTCGGCGTGCAGGTCTATCTGGAACCGGGCGAGGCGGCGATCACCAATTCGACGACGCTTGAGGTCACCGTTCTCGATCTTCTGAACAACGGCAAGGACCTTGCCATCGTGGACAGCTCGATCGAGGCGCATATGCTCGATCTGCTGATCTACCGCGAGAAGGCGAAGCTGCCGCAAAGCGGGACACATGAGTATCAGGTTTGCGGCAAGTCATGCCTTGCCGGGGATATCTTCGGCGATGCGCGGTTCGAACGCCCGCTGAATGTCGGCGACCGCATTTCGGTGCAGGATGCCGCCGGTTACACGATGGTCAAGAAGAACTGGTTCAA
>JAGRDO010000140.1 GCA_020447005.1 Paracoccaceae bacterium | reverse complement strand
GGACGGGTTCGAGGCCAACGAAGGCATCATCATCGTTGCGGCGACCAACCGGCCCGACGTGCTTGACCCCGCGCTGCTGCGTCCGGGCCGCTTCGACCGTCAGGTTCAGGTGCCGAACCCGGATATCAAGGGCCGGGAAAAGATCCTTTCGGTCCATGCCCGCAAGGTTCCGCTTGGCCCGGATGTCGACCTGCGGATCATCGCGCGCGGCACGCCGGGTTTTTCCGGCGCCGACCTGGCAAACCTCGTGAACGAGGCGGCCCTTCTGGCCGCGCGGATCGGCCGGCGCTTCGTGACGCTTGAGGATTTCGAGAAGGCCAAGGACAAGGTCATGATGGGGCCCGAGCGGCGCAGCATGGTCATGACCGAGGACGAAAAGAAGCTGACCGCCTATCACGAGGCTGGCCACGCCATCGTCGGCATTCACGTACCCCAGCATGACCCCGTACATAAGGTCACGATCATTCCGCGGGGACGCGCACTTGGCGTCACATTCTACCTGCCTGAACGTGACAAGCTTTCCCTGACCCGCGAAGCTGCATTGTCAAAACTCGCATCGGCGATGGGCGGCAAGGCCGCCGAAGAACTGGTATTCGGTGCGGAAAACGTGACGAATGGCGCGTATAGCGACATTCAGCACGTGACGAACCTCGCGACAGCGATGGTCAGCCAGTGGGGCATGTCCAGCAAGCTTGGCAATATCAACTATACCTCGACCCAGGAAAGTTTCCTTGGCAATCAATCGCAGTTCAATGCCTCGGACGAGAGCCGCGAGTTGATCGACCAGGAGGTGCGCCGGCTGGTGGATGAGGCATATGACCGTGCCAAGAAAATCCTGCAGGATAACTGGCAGGAGATGGAAAACCTTGCTCAGGGCCTTCTGGAATTCGAAACCCTTACCGGCGAAGACATGATGCGGGTCATTCGCGGCGAGCCGCCGAAATCCGACGGCGACACCGAAGGCGATAGCGGCGAAGGTAAAGAGCCGCCGGTACTGACCTCAATCCCGAAAACCAAGAAGTCCACGAAAGCGCCGAAGGGCGGCGGCTTGGAGCCCGAGCCGTCGGCGTGAATTGACGACGACGGCGGGTTTAAGCGCCGGGGGGTAAATGGCGAGCCGATTTGACTGGAATCCCGATCTCTACGGCAGGTTTCACGGCCTCAGGCTCCGCCCCGCATTGGATCTGCTGGCCCGGGTTGGCGATCTTCCCTCAGGGGAAGTTATCGACCTCGGCTGCGGTAGCGGTGCTGCCGGCCCGGCGCTTTCCGCCCGTTTCGGGAAGCGCCACAAATTGATCGGGCTCGATGCTTCGCCGGCAATGCTGAAGGATGCGGCCGCGGCTGGCGACTATGATCAGCTTATCCATGCAGACGCAGAAAAATGGGAAGCTGACACCCCCCCTGCGCTGATCTATTCGAACGCGGCCTTGCATTGGCTGACGGATCACGGCGTCCTGATGCCAAGGCTTGCGGATCAACTGCAACCAGGTGGCGTACTTGCTGTACAGATGCCCCGGCAGTTCGGTGCTCCATCGCACAGATTCCTGCGTGATTTCGCCGGCGAGATGTTCCCGGATCGTTTCGATCTTGCGCAATGGAAGGCATCGGTCGCCTCTCCGGTAGAGTATTTTCGCATGTTGGCGCCCCTGGGCCAGATCGACGTTTGGGAAACCGACTATGTCCAAAGGCTTGAACCGTCGCCTGACGGACACCCGGTTCTCAGCTTCACACAGGCGACGGCGATGCGCCCCTATCTCGAAAAACTGAGACCCGATGAAGTTGACGCATTCCGGTCGCGCTACAACAAGGCCCTTTCGTCGGCATACCCCATCGAGCCGGACGGAACCGTCCTGTTTCCGTTTCGAAGGCTCTTTTTTGTACTCAGAAAGGCTGGGTGAGGATGCCCGAACTCAGAATTGCACCCTTTACCGGTACGGTTCTTTGGCTGGGCCGGACAGTGGCTGCGGAAGATATTCTTCGGGCGGAACCGTGCCAAGGGATTCATCTCGGGCTGGATGGGATATCCGGAGACGTGCATCAGGGAACGACACGCTCATCCTGTTCGCGCGTAACCATGCTTTACCCCTTGGAAACGACGATCCGCAACACCCGCCAGATCACCATTCTGTCACGCGAGGAACTGGACATTATTGCTGCGGCGATGTCGATGGATACGGTTGCACCTGAACTGCTGGGCGCAAACATGGTTCTGGACGGAATCCCCGATCTGACGCATCTGCCGCCATCGTCGCGGCTTCAAACCGCGAGCGGGACAACGTTGGTGATCGATCGGATCAACCTGCCCTGTAACATACCGGCGCGGGCGATCGAGAAGGCGCATCCCGGTAAAGGCAAGTCGTTCAAGGCATCGGCCAAAGGGCGACGCGGTGTTACAGCCTGGGTCGAGCGGGAAGGTACGATCGCTTTGGGCGATGAGCTTAGGCTTTACGTTCCGGACCAGCGGTCCTGGGCGCCTGGGCACCACTGATCGGACAGGCGGCGATGGAATTGGCGCAGCCCGTAGCCGTCTGATTGCCCGAGACTGGGGTTCTGGCGATTCCGCCCGGGAAAATGTCGGAATTCAGCAGTACACAATCGGGCACGGCGAATAAAAACACATTGGAAGTTGCCCGGTTGCCGGCTGACACAGAGAGAGTTAACGACATGGCCTTCAAGACAGATATCGAGATTGCACGTGAAGCAAAGAAGCGTCCGATCATGGAGATTGGCAGCAAGCTGGGTATCCCGGCCGAGCACCTTCTGCCCTACGGCCATGACAAGGCCA
>JAGRDO010000139.1 GCA_020447005.1 Paracoccaceae bacterium | reverse complement strand
ATCTCATCCTGGGGCTGGAGCAGGTCCCAAGGGTATGGCTGTTCGCCATTTAAAGAGGTACGTGAGCTGGGTTTAGAACGTCGTGAGACAGTTCGGTCCCGATCTGCCGTGGGTGTAGGATACTTGAGAGGAGTTGCCCCTAGTACGAGAGGACCGGGGTGAACGTTCCACTGGTGGACCAGTTGTCGTGCCAACGGCAGTGCTGGGTAGCTATGAACGGACAGGATAACCGCTGAAGGCATCTAAGCGGGAAGCCCCCCTCAAAACCAGGTATCCCTTGAGAGCCGTGGAAGACCACCACGTCGATAGGCCGGAGATGTAAGCGCAGCAATGCGTTCAGTTGACCGGTACTAATTGCTCGATAGGCTTGATTTGATCCAGCAGAAGCCAGACTTCTCTGATCGAACAGCGGACTTGGACCGTTGATTGTTGTGCTTCTTTCTTGGTTTGGTGGTCATAGCACGAGCAAAACACCCGATCCCATCCCGAACTCGGCCGTTAAGTGCCGTTGCGCCAATGGTACTGCATCTCAAGATGTGGGAGAGTAGGTCACTGCCAAACCTAGCAAGAAGCACAATCGTATCTCTCTTACGATCCTCAAAAAAATGAACTTCGCTTTGGCCGCCCGGTGGGCGGCTTTTCGCGCTCGGGAGCATGCGTCCGTCGCTTCCCCGCGGGTGAGTGTCGTCGCAGATGAATGACAGATTATCCCGGGTCCACTGCATATTTGAAATGCCCGTATCTGATGGATGCACACATAACCCACCCCATTCTTTGGCGAGAAATTTCATCGCCGACATGGCGAATTTTGAGGTCAAAAATCGCGTCAACGCGGTAAATTTGTTTCAGCGACCTATGGAAGTGCAGCATGAACGATTTTTCCCGAAAAGACCCGCACGTCGGGGCTCATGTCGCCACGAGAGCTGAATTCAATGCGGCACTTCCGCGGAATCGTTCAGTCATTCTGGCTGCACCGATCGAAGCCTGCCTGCCCCCCCGAAAGGTTTGAATATGACCAATCCGCCTCCGCCAGCCCGTCTCGGCCATATTGCCGCTGATCGCAAAAGGGGCGACGCCGCCTATAGGGTCTTGACCCCCGCCGATTTCGCGGCGGCGAATGCTGAAATAACCGCTTGGGCTGGCTATGCACCGACACCGCTCCTGCGGCTATCGGCGCTGGCAGACCGGATCGGCGTGGCCGCCATCCTTTACAAACACGAAGGGCCGCGCTTTGGACTTGGAAGTTTCAAGGCCCTTGGCGGGTCCTACGCCGCGTTGCGTGTGCTTCAGCGCGAAATTTCGAAACGTGTCGGGAAAGAGGTCAGCCCTGCCGACATACGCGCAGGCAAGTTCCGCGACGAAGCCGCGAAAATCACTTTGGTCTCGGCCACCGATGGCAATCATGGCCGCTCGCTCGCCTGGGGGTGCCAGCGCTTTGGCGCGCCCTGTAGGATCTACATCCACGCCGAGGTAAGCGAGGGACGGGCAGTGGCGATGCGTCATCTGGGTGCCGAGGTGATCCGGATCGACGGTGACTATGATGATTCCGTGGATCTGGCGAGAGACGAAGCAGAGGAAAACGGCTGGTTTGTCGTTTCGGACACGTCATGGCCCGGTTATTTCCAGCCGCCGCGCGATGTGATGGCAGGCTATGGAGTGATGACCCGAGAGATCTGTCAAACTATGGGTGAGGCTCCTACCCATGTCTTTCTTCAAGGTGGGGTTGGCGGACTTGCTGCCGGCGTCGCCGCAGGGCTACGCCAACATTGGGGCGGGAATTCTCCGCGCGTCGTGATCGTTGAGCCGGAGCTTGCCGCCTGCCTTTTTGAAAGTGCAAGGATGGGAACCCTGACCTCTGTCTCCATTGAAAAAGAGACTCTGATGGCCGGCCTTTCTTGCGGCGAACCTTCTCCGCTTGCATGGAAGATTTTGGCCGAGGAAGCTTCAGACTTCCTGACCATTCCTGACAGCCTCGTCGCGCCCACGGTACGGCGACTTGCGCGCCCCTTGGCCGGTGATCCGGCAATCGAGGCTGGCGAAAGTGCCGTCGCGGGCCTTGCCGCGCTGATCGCGGCGCGGGCCGACGCGGAGCTTTCGTCGAAACTTGAGTTGAATATGTCGTCGCGCGTTTTGCTGATCGGCTCTGAAGGCGTGACCGACCCGGAAATATTCAAGGCGATCATGGAGGAGCCGGATGCGGTCTGATGTCCCTGAGCGTGGCTTTCCTGACGCAGAGTTCGCGAGGCGCACCGCCCTGGCGCAAGAAAGAATGGTGACGGAGGGATTCGCCGGGCTCCTTCTGATGACCGAACCAGACGTCCGGTATTTCACGGGGTTTCATACCCTGTTCTGGCAAAGCCCTACGCGCCCATGGTTCCTTTTCATTCCGGCGTCGGGAAAACCCATTGCGGTGATCCCAGAGATCGGTGCCGCCCTGATGCGGCGCACATGGCTGGACGACATCCGCACATGGTCTGCCCCATGCCCGAAGGATGACGGGATCGGCCTTTTGACCGACCTTCTCGCCCCCTGCGCCAGGGCGGGCGCGAAGATCGGTATTATGAAGGGGCACGAAACCTCACTCCGAATGCCGCTCGGCGATTGGGAGCGGCTGATGTCATGTTTGCACGGCCTGCACATTGCCGATGCCACGCGGCTTGTGCAGGGCTTGCGTATGATCAAGTCCGAGGCCGAGCTGGTAAAGCTGCGTTACATCTGCGCCATTGGCTCTGCCACCTTTGCCCGGGTGCCAGAAATTGTGGCTGAAGGCATGCCGTTGGAAGAGGTGTTCCGCGCCTTTCGCCGCGAAGCTTTGGCCCAAGGGGCCGACGATGCGCCCTATCTGGTCGGCGCTGCCGAAGCTGATGGTTATGCCGATGTCATCTCGCCCCCGTCGCGACGGCCGCTTCGAGCGGGCGACATCCTGATGCTTGACACCGGCTGTACCTGGGATGGGTACTTTTGCGACTTCGACCGGAACTGGGCGATTGGCCATGCCGTCGATAAGGCCCGGCGGGCGCATGACACGCTTTGGAGAGCGACCGAAGCCGGGATCGCCGCGGCGATACCTGGTAACACCTGCCAGGATCTTTTCCGCGCCATGTCCGATGTGATCGCAAAGATGGACCCCTCCGGGGGCGATATCGGTCGGATGGGTCACGGTCTTGGCATGCAGCTGACTGAACAACCATCCCTTGCCGTCTTCGACGAGACCGAGCTGCAAGAGGGCATGGTGCTGACGCTGGAACCCTCGCTATCCTATGGCGCCGGTCTGATGATGGTGCATGAGGAAAACATCGTTGTTCGTGCTGGGGGCGCAGAATTGCTAACCCGCCGCGCCCCTCAGGAATTGACGGTGATCTGACGCAAGAACGCGTCTCGCCGATGCGCAATCCCGCCGCAGGACCCTTCATAGGATGTCGAGTGATACCTTCACCCGGTCCATGACGATGGATGAGGTAAACCGGCTGACATTGGATTCGTCGAAGAAGTACTCCTGCGTGAACGCCTCGTATTCCTTGATGTCCTTGACCACGACGATCACGATGAAATCCGCTTCTCCGGTCGTGTAGTAGCATTGCTGGACCAACGGGCAGCTGCGCATCTTGCGCTTGAAGGCGTCGAGGTGCATCCGGTTTTCGCGTTCCAGCACCACATCGACGATAACCGTCATTTCCCGGCCGAGCTTTGCGGGCGAGAGCACCGCGATCTCTTTTTCGATCACACCGGACTCGCGCATTCGCTTGAGCCGCTTCTGAACCGCCGGCGTCGACAGTCCGATCGCCAACCCCAAGGCCTCGGCCGTCAGTCGGGCGTCCGATTGTACCAGGCGCAGAATCTCGTGGTCCTTGTCATCCATGGGCGTATTTCGAAAGTTCTGCGCGGCAAACACAACCCTTTTCGGCAATGTTCCTTTGGCGTCGCCTGTTGGTGATTGCGCGGTTACGGTTCGTGCGCTGACTTGGCTTGACCGCCGTAATTCGAACCGAACATGTGCTTGCAGCTTTAGGAATAGTCCTACAAACTGAACAAAATTGGGGGGTGGTTGCGCCGCGCGGCGAACTGCATCGGGGGGAACCGCAACCGGCCTTGACGGCATTTCCAGGATGTAGCCGCTGAATGTGTCCAGCTCGTGTGAGTCATAACGCGCCCCGTGGTTTTGTCATACCGATCGGCGGCGGTGAGGATCGCGTCAAGGAGCGGCATATCCATCGCCGTTTCGTGGAACTTTCGGGCGGCAAGGATGCCGATATCGTCGTCATTCCTACGGCTTCGGAACTGGAAACGACGGGGCCGGATTACAATAGGATCTTTCGCGAACTTGGTGCCGCGGCCGTGGATTTCCTGCCGATCAGCCGCCGCGCGGATTGTGATAATCCCCGCTATCTTGAAATGCTGGATCGTGCCACCGGCATTTTCCTGACCGGTGGCAACCAGTTGCGACTATCGACGATACTCGGCGGGACCGGCATCGCGCAAAAGATCCGCCGCCGCAACGCGGCCGGAGTGGCCGTGGCTGGCACGTCGGCCGGAGCGTCGATTATGTCAGAGCACATGATCGCGGGGGGCGACAGCAACTCTTCCCCGGTAGAGGGCGCCGTAAGCCTGGCGCCCGGTATTGGCCTGACCAATGCCGTGATCATCGACCAGCACTTTACGGAACGAAACCGGCTCGGGCGGCTGCTGACCGCCTCCTCCTACAATCCGTTTCTGATCGGCCTTGGCATCGACGAGGACACCGCGGCGTTCATCGGGCCTGATGGTGTGTTCGAGGTCGTGGGCTCTGGCACGGTTACTGTGGTCGATGCGTCAGGCTTGACGCACTCTTCGATGTGGGATGCCGCGCCGGGGCAGGCCTTGACGCTGCTCGGGCTCAAGGTTCACGTCATGGGTGAGGGCTGCCGCTACGATCTCGTTGGGCGCCATGCCTACGCCCCGGATGAACAAGCCGCGTTTTGCACATTGCCAAACGAAAGTACGACGAAAAGCTGACCGCAACACGTAGGGGAGGAATTCCGCAATGAAGATCGTTTCAACGAACGTGTTTGTCGGCCCGAATGTGTGGGCGGGGTTCCCCGTCATTCGCCATGTCGTGGATCTCGGTGTTCTGGAAGACTGGCCGTCCGCAAAGATCGGAGAATCCTGGATCAACGCGGTCGTGGCCTCGCTTCCGGGATTGCAGGAACATGGCTGCTCTTACCGGGAACCGGGGGGCTTTATCCGACGACTGAGAGAGGGTGAGGGAACCTGGCTTGGCCATGTCGCCGAACATGTGGCCCTCGAAATACAGGGCGTTGCCGGCTCTGAGGTCACGTTTGGACGGACAAGGTCCACCGGCGTGCCGGGGCAGTACAATCTTGTCTACCAGTATCACCAGCGCGACGTGGGCCTAGAGGCAGGGCAACTCGCCATCAGATTGCTGATGCACCTTCTGCCCGCAGAGTTGAAGTCGCAGGTCGACTATGAATTCGACCCTGAATTCGACTTCGCAGACGAGTTGAAGAGTTTCGTCCTGATGGCGCAACGAAAGGAATTCGGGCCGTCCACCGGATCGCTAGTCAGAGCTGCCGAGGACCGAGATATCCCCTGGATCCGGCTTAACGACAACTCGCTGGTTCAGTTCGGCCACGGAAAGTTCCAGCAACGTATCCAGGCGACAATAACCAGTGAAACCAAACACATCGCTGTAGAAATTTCCTGTGACAAGGAAGACACCCACAATATGCTGAGCGATCTTGGATTGCCGGTACCGCAGCAGCGCCTGGTTTATTCGCCGACACAGGCCGTGCGGGCAGCGAAGCGTATCGGCTACCCCGTAGTGGTCAAGCCGCTTGATGGCAATCACGGACGCGGCGTGTCGATCAATCTGACCGAGGATGCGCAGGTTGAGACCGCCTTCCACGAGGCGAAATCACATTCCAAAAGCCGCGGCATCCTTGTCGAGAGCTTTGTCACCGGGTTGGATCACCGAATGCTCGTCGTGAATGGCGAACTGGTCGCAGTGGCCAAGCGTGTGCCCGGCCATGTGATAGGGGATGGAAAGCACACGATCGCCGAGCTGATCGAGATCGTAAACTCCGATCCGCGCCGTGGTATCGGGCATGAGAAGGTGCTGACCAACCTGGAACTTGACAATCAGGCTGAACGCCTGATGGAAGCGGCCGGTCATAGTGCCGAAACCGTCTTGCCCATGGGCGAGACTTTCTATTTGCGGTCAACCGCGAACCTATCGACCGGCGGTACGGCCATCGACATGACCGATGTCTGCCATCCCGACAACAAGGATATGGCGGAACGGACGATCAAGTCCGTGGGGCTCGATGTAGGCGGGGTTGATTTTCTCACGCCGGACATCACCAAAAGCTATAAGGATATCGGCGGCGCCATTGTCGAGGTGAACGCGGCGCCCGGCTTTCGGATGCATGTGGCCCCCTCTGAGGGCAAGCCACGCGATGTGGCCGGCAAGGTTATCGACATGCTCTTCCCCAAAGGCAGGCAGGCGCGGATTCCCATCGGCGCCATCACCGGCACGAACGGCAAGACCACGACCAGCCGGATGCTGGCCCATATCATGAAATCCTCGGGCAAGATCGTCGGCATGACCTCGACGGATGGGGTGTATGTGGACGGAAAGCTGACGGTGAAAGGCGACATGACCGGCCCGGCATCGGCACAGATGGTTCTGCGCGATCCGTCGGTCGATTTCGCGGTGATGGAGACGGCGCGCGGTGGGCTCGTCCGCTCGGGTCTGGGCTATCAGCGCTGCGATGTCTCGGCCTGTCTCAACGTCGCCGCCGATCATCTCGGGATGGGCGGGATCGACACGCTCGAACAACTGGCCGTCGTCAAACGTGTCGTCGTCGAAACAGCGACCGATACGGTCGTACTGAATGCGGATGACCTGCACTGCCTGCGCATGGCCGATTTCTGCACGGCCACTCACATCTGCTATGTGACGACCAATTCCGACCATCCGCTGGTCAAGGAACACATTCAGGCCGGCGGCCGCGCCGTTGTGCTGGAAAAAGCCATGAACGGCGACATGATTACCATTTACGCCAACGGCCTGCACCTGCCGGTGCTCTGGTCGCATCTCATCCCCGCGACGCTCGAGGGCAAGGCGCTCTACAACGTGCAGAATGCCATGTTCGCCTGCGCCATGGCCTATTCCTTCGGACTTGATCTCGACAATATTCGCCACGGGCTCAGGACATTCGATACGTCGTTCTTTCAGGTGCCCGGACGGACGAATGTCTTCGACGAACACCCTTTCAAGGTCATCCTCGATTATGGCCACAACCCTGCGGCCATCGCGGCAATGGCAGGTCTTGCGGACCGGCTGGATGTCAAGGGCCGCAGGCTCGTTGTCTCTGCCATGCCGGGGGATCGCCGGGACGCGGACATCAGGGACGCGGCAAAGGCGCTTGCCGGCCACTTTGACCACTATTTCCTGAAACCGGACGATGACCGGCGCGGGCGCGGGCCGATGGAAGTGCCTGAAATGATCCGGGACGAGTTGCGAAATCAGGGTGTCGAAGATGAACGCCTCACGCTTGTCGAGAGTGAGGCGGAAGCCATCGAAATGGCGCTAAACGCGGCACAACCTGGTGATCTGCTGGTGGTTTTTGCGGATGAGCTGGCCCGGTCGTGGAAACAGATCATTTACTTCAAGAAGGCCGAACGTGAAGCCATCGCCACGGCAAAGCCCATTCGCGTCGAACGCCCCGCCCCTGAATTCGAGGAATTGATGTCGGCCACGGATCAGTTGATCCGCGACGAACGGGGCGTGCGCCTGGCAAGGGTTGAGGTCGAGGAATCGGATTGAACAGGGCGCGGGGCCATGCTGTCTGGCGAGTTGCAAGACCTTCTGACGATTCCGGTCCCGGATCATCCGGCGCTGGTACTTGACAGTTGCCGAAGGCAGCTTGGGCCAAATGTCTATGCACGGGGACCGGGCGCTGTCGGAGATGTGCTAATCGCCCGGCATGATGCAGATATCGTGCTTTCCATTTGGGAAGGGCATACCCGAAAACTTCTGAATGCGCTGAACTGGACCACGACGCCGATCCAGACGCGCCGGTTTGATGGGGGCGGAAGCCTGTTCCTGCCTGCCGCCGTCGATCAGTTGTTCACTGCGGCATTCATTATTGAAGCGGCATGGTATTATACCGCGACAGAGATCATCGACCTGGAGCAGATTCCGCCCGGCGAAATGATCGCGAAACTCGGTGGGATTGCTGAAGCCGAGGCTAACCCGAAGCTGGTCGAATTGGTGCACACAGCCGAACGGCGCGGTGTCGACCGTCTGCTTGACGATGACCACGTGACCCTGGGCCTTGGCGAAGGCTCGAAGACATGGGGAACCGCCGCGCTGCCGGAATCGCCAGACTGGTCCACCCTTCACGATATACCTGTTGCACTTGTCACCGGCACCAACGGCAAAACCACAACCACACGGTTGATCGCGGCGATGAGCCGGGCGGCGGGGCGGGTGTCGGGCTTGTCGTCAACCGAGTTTGTGCGGGTGGGCGACGAGATACTCGACAGGGGGGATTATTCCGGCCCGGCAGGCGCACGGCTTTTGTTGCGGGATGCCCGGCTGGAAACTGGCGTTTTGGAAGTGGCGCGCGGTGGCATTCTGCGAAGGGGCGTGCCGATCACGCGGGCCCGGGCGGCTGTCGTGACGAATGTTGCCGCAGACCATCTCGGGCAGTATGGCATTACCACCGTGGAAGAGCTTGCGAGCGTTAAGCTGGCCGTGCACAGGGCGCTTGCACCGGATGGGGTGTTGATCCTGAACGCGGACGACGCTCTTGCTGTCGAAGCGTCAAGGCGGGCAGACGTGCCGAAAGCGTGGTTCTCTCTTAACGCCGGAAACCGGCAGGTTCGCGATTCCCGTTCACGCCGCAATCCCTGCGCGTGGCTTGAAGACGGCTGGATCGTGCTTTCTGACGGAATCGCCGATATCCCCCTTGCCGCCGTGACCGACATTCCTTTGGCCCTTGGCGGGGCAGCCCGCTATAACGTTGAAAACGCGCTTGGTGCCGCTCTGGCCGCACGTGCGCTTGGCGTTCCTGACGAATCTATAAAGACTGCGCTGCTGGCGTTCCGAAGCGACCCGATCGACAATCCGGGGCGCGCGAACGAATTTGCAGTCAACGGAGCACGTGTATTCGTCGACTTTGCGCATAACCCACATTCCATAGCGGCCGTGACAAGCGCATTGGCCGCCATTCCCGCGCGCCGGCGTTTTGTTTTGCTGACCCATGCAGGCGACCGGTCTGATGATGAAATTCGCGCCCTGACCAGCGGGGCCTTCCGGCTGAAGCCGGATCTCGTTGTCGCGGCGGAAAATCCAAAATACCTCCGTGGCCGTGCGCAAGGGGAAATCCCGGGATTGATCCGGCAGCGATCCATTGAACTCGGCCTGTCGAACGAGAATACCCTACTGGCGGACAGTCCGTCTCAGGGCGCAGCGATGATTATCGAGCGGTTGGCGCCTGGCGACCTTGCCTTGTTGCTGGTGCATGACGAGCGGGCGAAGATCATTTCCTTTTTGACCAGCCGCGGGCAAGTGCTTTAGCTCGTGTGAACCGCTCCGGGTTTACAGGAGAGCTTCGGTTCCAATGGATCGGCTGGCTGGCGCCGAATAAAAAGTGTCTGGCGAGCAGGGAAACTTTGGCGCAGTCTCTCAGAATGCCGCCACGCAACCGCAATCGGCTACCGGCTCTGGGCAGCCGAACGGCGGCGAGTGCCGCAGGAGGTTCCATCGGCGTTCTCTGGACACTCAAACTAAAATGTGGACAATTATTTTACGCGTGTCAAAATTAGAGGCGACGGGGTTTTGGCGCCGGTTGGGCAGTGCGCGGGAAATCAAGTAAGGAAAGTACAGCGAGGATGAAAAAACCCAAAGTCAACACAATGGAGGAACTGGCCGAAGCGATCGGCGTATCGCGCCCGACTTTGTCGCGGTATTTTCAAAGCCCGGAGCTGGTTCGGCGTACCACGTCACTCAAGATCCAGCGCGGTCTGGCCAAGGTCGAATATGTTCCGAATTTCTTCGCGACGCGACTGAACCGGAAGTCGACGGGGATCATCGGTGTCATCATTCCTTATCTGAATGATCTGTTCTTCTCTAACTTGCTGGAGTGCATCGAGATTGCCGCGATGGAGGCCGGATACTCGGTCATTTCCAAATGTTCGCACTCGGACCCGACGATCGAGGCCGGGGCGGCAGAGTCTTTCATGTCGATGAACGTGGACGGGGTACTTGTTGCCCCGCTTGGCAACCAGAGCGATGCCGATGTCCATCAGCGTCTGCAATCGAGAATACCCTTTGTGCTTGTTGATTCACGCCCGGCCACCATGCCCGACGTCGACTTCGTGGGCACAAACCATGTGCAAAGCACTGGTTTAATTACAGAATATCTATGTCGGGTTGGTGGCCCGCCGGTTTTTCTGGCAATGCCTAGGGTAAACTTCAACGCGCTTGAGCGCGAGAAGGCCTATATCGCGAAGATGAACGAGCTCGGGCATAAGCCGACCGTGATCGGGGTGCAGCCGGTCGAGAATCATTGGCATTTTGAGGCGCATGGCGAGGCGGTACTGAGCGCCCATTTGGCGCGAGGTCAGCTGGGCAATGAATCGATTTTGTGCGCGAATGACCGCGTCGCCATAGGGGCGCTTCGCGCTGCGGCGCGGCACGGTCTTTCGCCGGGCAGGGGGCGAGAGGGCGGATTAAGGATTGCCGGTCATGACGACAATCCACTCTGCCCCTTCACGGTTCCGGCGCTGACAACAGTGGCGCAAAATTTCGAAGCTATTGCGAAAGCATCGATTTCGCGGCTTGTCGCGATCATTCGGACGCAGGTTGCCGGTGGTGCTGCGCAGGTTCAGCTTTTCGACGGGGAACTGAAAATTCGCGAATCCGCGTGACCCTTTTGTCGTGCCGCGACGCAGCAAATTTTGCGCGAAATAACAGTTGACCCACGCCATTTCCCGTCTGTAAAGTTTACGCACGTAAAAAAGGGAGGGCTTCATGTCCAAAAAGCGCACTTTGCTGAATACGGTCGTATTCGCTGGCTTCGCGGTTTCGTCCGCATTTGCCGCGTCGGCCGAAGAAATCACGATCGCGACCGTGAATAACGGCGACATGATCCGGATGCAGGGTTATTCGTCAGAATTCACCGCAGCGACTGGCATCGACGTGAACTGGGTCACGCTGGAAGAAAACGTCCTGCGTGAACGTGTAACCACGGACATCACGACCAAGGGCGGCCAATTCGACATCATGACGATTGGTATGTACGAAACCCCGATCTGGGGTAAAAGCGGCTGGCTTGTGCCGCTGAACGACCTTTCGGCAGACTATGATGCCGCCGATATCCTGCCGGCGATGTCCGGGGGCCTTTCCTATGACGGAACGCTTTACGCTGCACCGTTCTACGGCGAAAGCTCGATGGTCATGTACCGTTCGGACCTGATGGAAAAAGCGGGTCTGACCATGCCGGAAGCCCCGACATGGGACTTCATCCGCGAAGCGGCGGCGAAGATGACCGACCGCGCCAATGACATCAACGGCATCTGCCTGCGCGGCAAGGCTGGTTGGGGTGAAGGTGGCGCCTTCATTACGGCGATGTCGAATTCGTTCGGTGCGCGCTGGTTCGATGAGAACTGGAAGCCGACCTTCGACAGCGAAGCGTGGCACAACACGTTGAGCTTCTTCAAAGGCATGATGGATGAAAGCGGGCCTGCCGGTTACGCGACCAACGGGTTCAACGAAAACCTTTCGCTGTTCCAGCAGGGCAAGTGCGGCATGTGGATCGACGCGACGGTTGCGGCGTCGTTCGTGACGAACCCGAAAGACTCGACCGTTGCCGACAAGGTGGGCTTCGCTCTGGCGCCGGACAACGGGCTGGGCAAGCGTTCTAACTGGCTCTGGGCGTGGGCGCTGGCAATCCCTGCCGGTACGCAGCACGAAGCCGATGCCAAGAAGTTCATCGAATGGGCCACGTCCAAGAGTTATATCGAGATGGTCGCGGCGAAAGAAGGTTGGGCGAACGTTCCGCCGGGTGCGCGCACGTCTCTTTATGAGAACCCCGAGTACCAGAAGGTGCCCTTCGCCAAGATGACGCTCGACTCCATCCTGTCGGCCGACCCGCTGCATCCGACCGTCGATCCGGTGCCCTATGTCGGTGTCCAGTTCGCGGCAATTCCGGAATTTGCCGGCATCGCCACGGATGTCAGTCAGGAGTTCTCGAACGCCTATGCTGGACAGCAGTCGGTCGAGGATGCCCTTGCAAAGGCGCAAGCCATCGCGACCGAAGCCATGGAAGCTGCTGGCTACTGAGCTGAAAACAGTCCAGAGGGCGTGCGCGCCCTCTGGTCATTCCAGCTTCGGTGCTCTCCTCAGACCCGATAGCGCAGACCTTATGCCTTTTGGCATTAACTCGTGAGGATCCCCAAATGGCGACAAAATCGTCTCGTGCCGCCGCCCGCCTGATGATCGCACCTGCGGTCATCGTGCTGCTGGGTTGGATGCTGGTACCCCTGATAATGACCTTGTGGTTTTCCTTCCGCAATTACTTGCCTTTGCGTGGGGGGGATTTGGGTTTTGCCGGATTTGACAACTTTGTCCGGTTCGTCACCTCGTCGTCCTTCTGGCCCGCCATTGGTGCAACCCTCCTCATTGTTGTGGGGGCCTTGGCCATCACGGTGATCCTCGGTGTTCTTCTCGCAATCCTGCTGGACCAACCGATGTGGGGGCAGGGGATTGTACGGATCCTGGTCATCGCCCCATTCTTCGTCATGCCGACGGTTTCCAGCCTAGTCTGGAAGAACATGTTCCTTGACTCGGTGAATGGACTTTTCGCGCAGGTTTTCAAAATGTTCGGCGCGACACCGGTCGAGTGGATTATCGACAAGCCTTTCGTGTCCCTGATCTTGATTGTGAGCTGGCAATGGCTGCCCTTCGCGACCCTGATCCTTCTGACGGCGATTCAGAGCCTCGACAGCGAGCAGCTTGAAGCCGCCGAAATGGACGGGGCCCCGGCGATCAAGCGTTTCATGTATATCACCATCCCTCATCTCAGCCGGGCAATAACCGTGGTGATCCTGATCGAGACCATCTTCATGCTTTCGGTCTTTGCTGAAATCAAAATGACGACGGCAGGCGCATTTGGAACCAAAACCCTGACATATCTGATCTATCAGCGCGTGCTTGAAAGCCAGAATGTCGGCCTTGGGTCCGCCGGGGGCGTCTATGCCATCATCCTCGCCAACATTGTTGCGATCTTCCTGATGCGCATCGTTGGCAAGAACCTGGATTCATGAGGTAAGACCATGGCCCGTTCTGTTTCAAACCGCAGAAAGACGATCAACACGGCCCTCGCATGGGCGGTCGGACTGATCATCTTCTTCCCGATCCTCTGGACGATCCTGACCAGTTTCAAGACAGAAGGCGATGCCATCGCTTATCCGCCGAAGTTCCTTTTCTTCGACTGGACACTGGAAAACTATTCCATCGTGCAGGAGCGTTCGAACTACATGCGCTATCTGTGGAATTCGATCATCATCGCAGGTGGATCAACGATCCTCGGCGTCCTGATCGCGGTTCCTGCTGCCTGGTCGATGGCCTTTGTCCCGTCGAAGCGCACAAAGGACATCCTGATGTGGATGCTCTCGACCAAGATGCTGCCGGCGGTCGGCGTGCTTTATCCAATCTATCTGGTGTTCATCAAACTGGGGCTTTTGGATACGCGTATCGGTCTGGTCATCGTGCTGATGCTGATCAACCTGCCGATCATCGTGTGGATGCTGTATACATACTTCAAGGAAATCCCGAGCGAGATTCTCGAAGCTGCGCGGATGGACGGGGCGACCCTCAAATCCGAAATCCTCTATGTCCTTACGCCAATGGCGGTTCCCGGAATTGCGTCGACAATCCTTCTCAATGTCATCCTTGCCTGGAACGAAGCGTTCTGGACGCTGAACCTTACCGCTGCCAAGGCTGGGACGCTCACTGCGTTCATTGCCAGCTATTCCAGCCCGGAAGGGCTGTTTTATGCGAAACTTTCGGCGGCCTCGACCATGGCAATCGCACCAATCCTGATCATGGGCTGGTTCAGCCAGAAACAACTTGTCCGCGGCCTCACCTTCGGCGCCGTGAAATAAGGAATACGCACATGGGAAGCATCCAACTCAAGCAGGTAAAGAAATCGTTTGGTGACGTCACAGTCATCCCGCCTCTGGACCTGACCATCAATGACGGTGAATTCGTGGTGTTCGTCGGACCCTCCGGTTGCGGCAAGTCCACACTTCTGCGGTTGATCGCCGGGCTTGAAGACGCCACCTCCGGAACGATCGAAATCGATGGCAATGACGCGACCGCCCTGCCACCGGCCAAACGCGGACTTGCCATGGTGTTCCAGTCCTA
>JAGRDO010000026.1 GCA_020447005.1 Paracoccaceae bacterium | reverse complement strand
AGGCGATGATGGGCACGGGCGAGGCGAGCGGCGAGGACCGCGCGGTTCAGGCGGCCGAGAAGGCCATCGCCAACCCGCTTCTGGACGAAATCAGCCTGAAGGGCGCCAAGGGCGTTCTGATCAACATCACCGGCGGTTCGGACCTGACGCTGTTCGAGCTGGACGAGGCCGCGAACCGCATCCGCGAGGAAGTGGACCCGGATGCGAATATCATCGTCGGTTCCACGCTGGACGATGGCATGGACGGCGTGATGCGGGTTTCGGTCGTGGCGACCGGCATCGATGCGTCGGACGTGCATGCCGAAATCCCGACACCGCGCCGGCGCATGGCCGAGCCGCTGCCGCCGAAGCAGCTTGTCGATCCGGTCGTGACACCGGCGCCGCGGCAGGCCGCTGCGGAACCTGCCCGCACGGTTGCCGAAACGCCGGCACCGGCACCGGCACCGGCACCGGTCGCACGCGAGCTGGCCGAAGACCGGACGCT
This sequence comes from Paracoccaceae bacterium, assembly GCA_020447005.1. GTDB lineage: Bacteria > Pseudomonadota > Alphaproteobacteria > Rhodobacterales > Rhodobacteraceae > Albidovulum. Next base: position 40,613 of record JAGRDO010000026.1, on the reverse strand, counting down.
GTTCGATGCGACATCGGCGGGCCGGGACGACGATCTTCCGCCGCCGGCCTATCGTCCGCAGCAGGCGGCGCAGCCCGCCGCGGCCGTTCACGTCGATGAGGAAGCCGAATTCGTGGCCCCGCGCCCGCGCGCGCCCGGCACCCCTTCACCCGAGGCGCTGGCCCGGCTTCAGGCCGCGGTCAACCGCGCACCGGGACAGCAGGCGCGCCACGCCGCCCAGCCGGCCGCCCCGGCCAGCCAGCAGCGGATGCCCGAAAAGCCGCGTTTCGGCATCAACAACCTGTTGAACCGGATGTCCGGCCATGCGGCCGAACAAACCGAGCGTCAGGCCCCGTCGATGCGTGCGCGCCCGCAGGCTTCGGCGGCCTATGACGATGAGCAGGAGACCAGCCCCGAGCAGGAACGGATCGAAATTCCGGCCTTCCTGCGGCGTCAGGCCAACTGATCAACAGTCACGTTTTGCCAGAAAAGACCGGGGTGACCCGGTCTTTTTCTTTATATATTTCGGGTGTTTACGGCGCCAACCTGTGGTTTTCGGCAAGCCTTCGCGCAAGCTTAGCAAAACTGTAACACTCGGTTACAAAGAGTGAGTTGTCCTTTCATCGCCCGGCATTTACCTCAACCCTGCCGAAGGAGCGAACCTTCGCAGCCTTGAGGAATACCGTGCAGACCACGATCAGATCGTCGATCAGTTTTACCGGCAAAGGCCTGCATTCGGGCACGCGTGCGCGAATGACGGTCCACCCGGCTTCGGCCGAATATGGCATCTGGTTCCGCCGCACCGACGTGATCGGCCGCGACGCAATGGTGCGTGCGCATTGGGCCTCGGTCTCGAATGCGAAACTCTGCACCGTGATTTCGAACGAGGCCGGTGTGTCGGTCTCGACCATCGAGCATGTCATGGCCGCGCTGGCCGGATGCGGCATCCACAATGCGCTGATCGAGATCGACGGCCCGGAAGTGCCGATCCTCGACGGCTCGTCCGCGCCCTTCGCCGCGGGCTTTGTCGCGCGCGGCATCCGCGAGCTTGACGCCGATCTGCATGTCTTCGAGGTGCTGAAGCCGGTCGAGGTGCGCGATGGCGCTGCCTTTGCGCGGCTTGAGCCGGGCCGGACGCTGGAAATCGAATTTCACATCGACTTTGCCGATCGCGCGATCGGAAGGCAGGACAAGCGCCTGTCGATGGCCAATGGCGCCTTCCTGCGCGAGCTGAGCGACAGCCGCACCTTCTGCCGTCAGGCCGATGTCGATGCGATGCAGGCCATGGGTCTTGCCCTGGGTGGCGAGCCGGGGGAAAACGCGGTCGTCTTCGACGGCGACAAGGTGCTGAGCCCGGGCGGGTTGCGCCATGCCGATGAACCCGTGCGCCACAAGATGCTGGATGCGCTGGGCGATCTGGCGCTGGCCGGTGCGCCGATTCTCGGCCGCTACACGGGCCACCGCGCGGGCCACGCGATGACCAACCGGCTTTTGCGCGCGCTCTTCGCCGACCCCGCGGCCTATCGCATCGTCAAGCTGGACAGCGATCGCCGGCAAAGCCTGCCGGGCGCGGGGATCGGCCTGCACGATATTCACGCCGTCGCATAAGCTGGCGCGAAGGGGCGAAAGGCGTTTTGCGCCCCGGATTTTTCTGTGCTAGGACGAGGCGAACCGCAGCCCGGAGGCGGGCGATGGCGGCGCAAAATCGTGACGTGATAACAAGGTAGGCAGGCAATGGGTCGGGGCGGAAAGACGGCAAATCTTGTCGGTGTCCTCGTGCTGACGGTGACGCTTGCGGCTTGTGGCGGCGGCAACCGCGAGCTTGACCTGCAAACGCTTGACGCGGCCACGATCTACAAGCTGGGCGAAAAGGAACTGGCAACCAGCCGCAAGGCGGATGCGCCGGTCAGGTATTTCGGCGAGGTCGAGCGGCTTTATCCCTATTCCGAATGGGCAAAGCGCGCGCTGATCATGCAGGCCTTCGCCTATCACAAGCATCGCGACTACGAAAACAGCCGCGCCACCGCGCAGCGCTATATCGATACCTATCCGGCCGAGGAAGACGCGGCCTATGCCAAATACCTGCTGGCGCTGAGCTATTATGACCAGATTGACGAGGTCGGGCGCGATCAGGGCCTGACCTTCCAGGCGCTGCAGGCGCTGCGCGCGGTGATCGAGGAATATCCCGACAGCGAATATGCCCGTTCGGCGATCCTGAAATTCGATCTGGCCTTCGACCATCTGGCCTCGAAGGAAATGGAGATCGGGCGCTATTACCTGCGCCGCAATCATTTCACCGCCGCGATCAACCGCTTCCGCGTGGTTGTCGAGGATTATCAGACCACGAGCCATACGCCGGAAGCGCTGCACCGGCTGGTCGAGGCCTATCTGTCGCTTGGCCTGACGGATGAGGCGCAGACCGCCGGGGCGATTCTCGGCCATAACTTCCAGTCGACCGAATGGTATCAGGACAGCTATGCGCTGCTGACCGAAAAGGGTCTGCGGCCGGAGGCGAAGGGCGACGGCTGGCTGGCGCAGATTTACCGGCAGGTGATCAAGGGTGAGTGGCTCTGAGTCAGTTGGCGGGACGCGCGCCGCAGGGCGGCACGTCTGATGCTTCGCACGCTTGAGATTCGCGACATGTTGCTGATCGAGCGGCTGGAGCTGGAATTCCGGCCCGGGCTGAACGTGCTGACCGGTGAAACCGGCGCCGGCAAGTCGATTCTTCTCGATTGCCTCGGCTTTGTGCTTGGCTGGCGCGGGCGCGCCGATCTGGTGCGCGCGGGTGCCGATCAGGGCGAGGTGACGGCGGTTTTCGACCTGCCGCCGGGGCATCCGGCGCGCGCCGTTCTGGACGAGGCGGGGCTGGCGGCGGGGGAAGAGCTGATCCTGCGCCGGGTCAATGCCGCCGACGGGCGCAAGACCGCCTTTGTCAATGACCGGCGCACATCGGGCGAGGTTCTGCGCGCGCTGTCGGATGTGCTGGTCGAGCTTCACGGTCAGCATGACGACCGTGGCCTTCTGAACCCGCGCGGCCATCGCCAGATGCTCGACGCCTTTTGCGGCGTCGATACCGGCGCGGTTCGGGCCCTTTGGGCGGGGATGGCCGCCGCGCGCAAGGAGCTTGGGGCGGCCGAGGCGGCGCTGGCCGCGATGCGGGCCGAGGAGGAATTCCTGCGCCATGCCGTGGCCGAACTGGACAAGCTGGACCCATTGCCGGGCGAAGAGGCGGAACTGGATGCGCGCCGCCGGATGATGCAGGCCGGGCAGCGCGTGCGTGAAGACATTGCGCGGGCGGCGGCGGCACTGGGGCCGGAAGGGGCCGAGGGGCTGATGGGCGATGCGGCGCGCTGGCTTGACGGCGCGGCGGTACGGGCCGAGGGCGTGCTGGACGGGGCGATCGAGGCCCTTGGCCGCGCGATCACCGAGCTTGGCGAGGCCGCGCAGGGGGTGGACGCCGCGCTGGAGCGGCTGAATTTCGATCCGCGCGAGATGGAGCGCGTCGAGGAGCGGCTGTTCGCGATCCGGGGTCTGGCGCGCAAGCATTCGGTCCTGCCCGACGAACTCGGCGCTTTTGCCGAGGGTTTGCGGGGCCGGCTGGCGGCCCTTGACGGCGGGGCAGAGAACATTGCCGCGCTTGGGGCGAAGGTGGCGGCCGCCGAGGGGGCTTACGGCGAAGCGGCCGCGGCCCTGGGCAAGGCGCGCCAGGCCGGCGCGGCCCGGCTTGACCGCGCCATCGCGGCCGAACTGGCGCCCCTGAAGATGGAGCGCGCGGTGTTTTCCACGGTGATCACGCCCGCCGAACCCGGCCCGGAGGGTGCCGATCAGGTCGAATTCACCGTCGCGACCAATCCCGGCGCGCCCGCCGGGGCGCTGAACCGCATCGCCTCGGGCGGGGAGCTGTCGCGCTTTCTTCTGGCGCTGAAGGTCAGTCTGGCCCGTGGCGGATCGCCCCTGACCATGATCTTTGACGAGATCGACCGGGGCGTCGGCGGGGCGACGGCCGATGCCGTGGGGCGGCGGCTGGAGCGGCTGGCCGAGGGGGCCCAGATCCTTGTCGTCACCCACAGCCCGCAGGTGGCCGCGCGCGGCGGTCATCACTGGCGGGTGGAAAAGCAGGTGGCGAAGGGCGCCACGACATCGCGGGTCACGCGCCTTGCGCCCGGAGAGCGGGTCGATGAACTGGCGCGGATGCTGGCGGGCGAGAACGTGACGGACGCGGCGCGCGCGGCGGCGCAGGCGTTGCTGGACGGTTAGGCAGCGGCGCGCCTGTGCCCGGGTGGCGTCGGAGCGGGCGCCGGTCGCCGCCCTAGTGCCCGTGATCCTGCCCCTGCGCCGCGCAGCAGGCGCGGATGCCGGGATCGGCGCAGCAGCAATCGTCGAGGATATAGGAAACAAGCGCGCCGATGCCGCCCCGGTTGACCGCATAGATCACATTGCGCGATTCGCGCCGCGCGGTGACAAGCCCCGCGCCCTGCAGCGCCGAAAGGTGAAAGGACAGGCGCGAGGCCGACACCCCGAGCGCCTCGGCGATGTCCCCGGCGGGAAGGCCCTTTTCGCCGGCCGGGATCAGCCGGCGCACCAGATCCAGTCTTGTGTCATTGGCCAGTGCCGAGAGCGCCGCGAGGGCCTTTGCCTGATCCATTATTCAATTACTCATGAACTGTTGAAGTTTCTCCTTGATACCCGGTGCGGAAGCTGCGATCAAGCGGGCGAAAATGCGAAAATCCGAAAATGCGAAAAGGCAGGAAAGTGATGTCGGGCGGCGTGCAGGGTCAGGACGGATGGGGACGCGGGTTGCGGACGATGCGGCGCGTCGCCCCCTATCTGTGGCCCGACAATGAACCCTGGGTGCGCCGCCGTGTCGTCCTGTCGCTGGTGGCGCTGGCCATGGCCAAGGTCATCGCGGTTCTGACCCCGTTCTTCTACAAAGCGGGGGTTGACGCGCTGTCGGGCGAGATGCGCGACGACGGCTGGCTGCTGGCGCTGGGCGCGATCGGCCTGACGGTGGCCTACGGTCTGGCGCGGGTCGGCTCTATCGGGTTCAACGAATTGCGCGATGTGATCTTTGTCCGCGTGGGCCAGCGGGCCTTGCGCAAGCTGGCGCTGGAGACCTTCACCCATATCCATGCGCTGTCCATGCGCTACCACATCACCCGCAAGACCGGCGGGCTGAGCCGGATCATCGAGCGCGGGGTGAAGGGGGTCGAATTCCTTTTGCGCTTCATGCTCTTGTCGGTCGGGCCGCTGATCCTTGAACTGACGATGGTGACGGTGATCTTCGCGGTGCTTTTTGACTGGCGCTATGCCGCTGTCGTCGTCGTCACCATCACGCTTTACGTGACCTATACGTTCAAGATTACCGAATGGCGGGTGAAGATCCGCCGCAAGATGAACGAACAGGACACGGATGCGAACCAGAAGGCGGTGGACAGCCTGCTGAACTTCGAAACCGTCAAGTATTTCGGCGCCGAAGTGCGCGAGGCGGCCCGCTATGACGCCGCGATGGAAGGCTACGAATCCGCCGCGATCAAGACCGGCCAGTCGCTGTCGATGCTGAATTTCGGCCAGTCGGCGATCATCACCGCAGGGCTGGTCATCGTCATGGTCATGGCCGCGATGGGCGTTGAGGCGGGGGTTCTGACGGTGGGCGATTTCGTCATGGTCAACGCCTACATGATCCAGATCACGCTGCCCCTGAACTTCCTTGGCACGGTCTATCGCGAGATCCGGCAGGCGCTGGTCGACATGGGCGAGATGTTCGATCTGCTGGGCCAGCCGGCCGAGATCACCGACAAGCCGGGCGCGCCGGCGTTGAACGTGTCGGGCGGCGCGGTCGAATTGCGCGACCTGCGTTTCAGCTATGAACCGGAGCGCGAGATCCTGAAAGGGGTCAGCGTGAAGGTGGGCGCGAGCGAGAAGGTGGCCATCGTCGGGCCATCGGGGTCGGGCAAGTCCACGATCGGGCGGCTTCTTTTCCGGTTCTATGACGTCACCGGAGGGGCGCTGCTGATCGACGGGCAGGATGTGCGCGACGTGACGCAGGACAGCCTGCATGCGCAGATCGGGGTCGTGCCGCAGGATACGGTTCTGTTCAATGATACCGTGCTTTACAACATCGCCTATGGGCGGCCCGAGGCCAGCCGCGACGAGATGATCGCGGCGGCGAAGGCGGCGAAGATCCATGATTTCATCATGTCGCTGCCCGAAGGCTATGACACGCGGGTGGGCGAGCGCGGGCTGAAGCTTTCCGGCGGGGAAAAGCAGCGGGTGGGCATTGCGCGCACCTTGCTGAAGAACCCGCCGATCCTTCTGCTGGACGAGGCGACATCGGCGCTGGACAGCCAGACCGAGCGCGACATTCAGGACAGTCTGCGCGCGATGGGCGAGGGGCGCACGGTGATCACCATCGCGCACCGGTTGTCGACGATATCGGACTGCGATCGCATCGTGGTGCTGGAAAAGGGCGTGGTGATCGAGGAAGGCACGCATGACGCGCTTTTGGCCAGGGGCGGGCGCTATGCGGCGATGTGGGCGCGGCAGTCGACCGACGAGGCCGAGGACGCCGAAGACGCACAACAGCGCATTCCGCGCCCGAAGCTGCCGGGCGATGGCCCCGAGCCTCTGACCGACGTCGCGCCGGACGGAAGGTGGCGCCGCGTCCTGCCGCACGGAAGCTGACGCCGCGGGGGGGCGTCTATTTGGCGCAGGACCGCAGATGCGCGGCAAGCATGTCGGGCGCGCGGGGGACGAAGTGGCCGACAAGGTCGCCGCCACCCGCCGTCCGCACCCGCACGACCAGCGCGTTCGCCGACGTCAGAAGCTTTCGGAAATCATTCGCTTTCCAGCCTGTCGCCGCCTCTTTCAGGCGTGGGCTGAAGCCCTTGATCAGGCCAAGGCCCATCGCCTCGAAAGGGTTGGGCTGGCTGAATTCGTCCGCCTTGCCGCGCTGGACCCAGAGCATGGTGATCACCTGACTGTCATTGAACCGCATGTCGAGCGCCACAGCGGGCACTTCGGCATCCCGGACGACCGGGCGGAGCCCTTTTCCGGGGGTCGAGAACCAGGCGTTCATCTCGGACCCGTTGCATTCGAACTGAAAGAACATCCGGCCGCCGGGCTCGGTCCGCGCGGCTTCAAGCCGGGCATAGGCGGTTTTCTTCTTGGTGATGACATCCTCGGAGGATTCGATCTGCCAGTTGCCGGGCTGTGCCTGACCGGGGGAAGAGCGCTGGCCGATCCGGTATTCGATCCGGTAACGCGGATCAAAGCGTGAGGAGACATGAAGCAGGTCGGCCAGATGCTGCGGCGTCGTGGCGACAAATTTTTCGCCATCCATCCCCGCGGCCTTCATCCGCGCCAGCAATTCGCGGCCGAAATCGTCGTCGGGCTGCCAGGCGGCCAGAAGCTTGGGTGACCAGGGCAGGATGGTGAATGTCCCGTCGGCATGGCGCAGGGGCATGTAGCTGGCTGTCCCGGCGGCGGTTGTCGGTGTCGTCACCTCGGCCACGAGCCATTCGGAATTGCCCTGCAGCGGTGCCAGCAGGCGCAACGTGTATTCTTCCTTGCCGTCCTTGGCCGCTGTGACCAGATAGGTTGCGTGCCCGGTGCGCCGGATCAGCTTGCTTCCCGCGAAAACACCCATCCACGCCGCGTTTTCATAGGCCGGGTCGGGCGCCTTCTGCAGGACGATCCCGCGCGTTCCGCTGCCGATATCGATGTCCACCTCGGAATTCAGGATGTCGGAACTGCCGTCAAGAACGCAGGCCGACATGAACAGGCATGAAAGAATGGCAAGCAGAATGCGTTGCATGAACCTCCCCCCAGAGTGTCAGTTGCAATGCCATATGTTTGCATCCACATGGCTTTTGGTCAAACCTCACCTGGGAAAACGGGCCGTTTTGGTCGGGCAAGCCATTGATCGGGTGTATTTTATTCTGGTTCCATGACTGGGCCGGAGGGCCTTGCCGGCCGATGCCGGGGAGGCCGCGGGACGGGCCTGACCGCGCCCCCCCCGTGCGGTCATGGCCTCAGGCGGTCGGGATAAGCGCGATGTCGGAGGGCGAAAGGCTCTGCCCGCCTGTGACGGTGGCGATATGCACGCCGTCTAGGAAGACCTCGCCCGAAAGCCCGTCGGTGCTGGTCTGAACGTCGAGTGTGGGGGTGATGGCGGCGCCGCTGCTGTCAAGCGCGGGGGTGTAGTAGACCGCGATGCTGTCTGACCCGGGCGTAAAGTCCTCGACCGCGATCGCGCCGCCGGTCAGGTCGCCGTCAAGCGCGAAGAAATCGTCATCCGCGCCGCCGATCCCGTGATCATCCGCCGAAAGCCAGAGCTGGTCCGCGCCCGCGCCGCCAATCAGCGTGTCGGACGATGTGTCGGTGCTGCCGAGATAGGCGCCGGAAAGGGTGTCATTGCCATCGCCGCCATCGATATGGTCGGCGCCCGAGCCGCCTTCGATCACGTCATCGCCGGCATCGCCGAAAATGCTGTCATCGCCGCCGTTGCCGACCAGCGAATCATTGCCCGCATCGCCGTGGATCGTGTCGTTGCCGACGCCGCCATCGACGCTGTCATCGCCATCGCCGGCAAAGACGATGTCATCGCCGCCGCGCATTTCAAGCGTGTCGTTGCCGCTGCCGGCATCGACGTAATCGGCGTCATAGGAGGCATCGAGCGAATCGTTCCCGCCCCCGAGGAACCAGGCGCTGCCGATGCCGTCGAGCGGCGTCGGGTTGACCATGTCATCCGCCCCGGCGGTGCCCAGAACCTCTTCGCCATAGAGCGTGGGATCATAGTCGCGCGCGCCCTCCGATGTCGGCCCGTCCCCGTCGCCGGAACCGCCGTCGAACAGGTCATCGAGAAACCCCAGCGCATGCGCAAGGATCATCGAGAAGAACAGCGCGTTACCAAAAAAGGCCGGATCCATGACATTTCCTTAACTTGCGGTAAGGGATGTCTGCCTGCCTTGGCGAAATTATGGCATATGAGCGGCCATTTTCCTGATAAGTGCGAAGCGTTGCCGGGCTGCATTCGCGGATGCCCGGGGCGGCTTGGCTTTTGCTGGCGCAAGCGTGTATGAGATGACGGAGCGATTGGCGCCGCCGGGTGGAGGATTGCGTGAGCGAGACCGACAGTTTCATCGATGAAGTGACCGAAGAGGTCCGCCGCGACAAGCTGTTCGCGATATTCCGCAGATATGGCTGGATCGGCATCGCGCTGGTCGTGGCGATCGTCGGCGGGGCGGCATGGAACGAATGGCAGAAGGCCCGGGCCACGTCCGATGCCCGTGCCTTCGGCGATGCCGTTCTGGCGGCGCTGGAAACAAGCGATCCGCAGGCGCGGGTTGCCGCTCTGGATACGGTTGCCGGCGATGACGGGCGCGACCGCGATGCGGTGGCGGAATTTCTTGCGGCGGATGAGGCGTTGCGCGGGGGCGACCGCGACGGCGCGCTTGCGCGGCTGGAGACGATGGCGGCCGATCCTGCCCTGAACGCGAGCCTGCGCGACCTTGCGCGGCTGAAATCGGTGGTGCTGGCCGGGGCCGGGATGGACGCGGCGGAACGGGACGCGACGCTTGCGGAACTGGCCATGCCCGGAGCGCCCTACAGGGTGCTGGCGATGGAGCAGCAGGCCATCGTCATGGCCGATGCCGGCGATACCGAGGGCGCGCTGAAACAGTTGCGGCTGATCTTGGAAGAACCCGATGCGACCGCGGGCTTGCGTCGCCGGGTGACACAGTTGATTGTGGTGCTTGGGGGCGATCCCGAGGCGGCATGACCGTGCCCGCGGCTGGCCAGCGGCCAGGGGCAGGCGGACGGCAGGAAGAAGACGAGGGGGCGTGGCAGTGAAAGTCACCAATGGTTTGGGCACGGTAGCGGTGCTGGCTTTGCTGGCGTCCTGCGGGAGCGGCGAGTTGATCCTCGACGGGGTGCGGCAGGATCCGCGCAACGCGGTGATCGGCGGCGCCCCGGAGGATGTGGTGTCGCTCGCCCCGGTCGAGGGCGCGGCAAGTCCGATCGCACTGCCGGCGGCGCGGGCCAATGCCGACTGGACCCAGCGCGCCGGAAACGCGGCCCATAACGCCGGCAACGTCGCGCTGGCCGCGCCGCCCGCGCCGCTCTGGTCGGTGTCGATCGGTGCCGGAAACAGCCGCAAGAACCGCATCACCGCCGATCCGGTGGTGGCGGGGGGGCGCATCTTTGCCATGGATGCCGAGGCGGGCGTCGCGGCCGTGTCGACGGCGGGCGCGGTTCTCTGGCGGCGGGACCTGACGCCCGCGAGCGACCGCAAGGGCGATGCTTCGGGCGGCGGTCTGGCCTATGGCGAGGGCCGGGTCTATGCGACGACCGGATTTGGCGATCTGGTGGCGCTTGACCCCGATACGGGCAACGAGATCTGGCGGCAGCGCTTCGATGCGGCACCGGGCGGCGCGCCCGCCGTTTCGGATGGCCGCGTCTTTGTCGCACTTCGCGACGGGTCGGCATGGGCCATCCGCGCCTCGGACGGCAAGGTCGAATGGACATTGCCCGGCGCGGGCAACGGCACCGGCGTTGAAGGGGCCTCCGCTCCGGCGGCGGATGCCCGGCAGGCGGTCTTCCCGCTTGCCTCGGGCCAGGTCGTGGCGGTCGAAAAGGTGACGGGAACCGGGCTTTGGGGCGGGTACGTCGCCGGGCAGCGGCGCGGGCGGGCCTTTGCCACCATCACCGATCTGACCGGCGATCCGGTCATCGCGGACGGGCGTGTCTATGCCGCGAGTTCGGCCGGAACGCTTGGCGCCTTCGATGCCGATACCGGCCAGACGCTGTGGACGACGCGCGAAGGCGCGACCGGTCCGGTGGTCGTGGCGGGCGGGGCGGTCTTCTTCGTCAATGACGAGGATCAGCTTTTGCGGGTCGACGCGGGAACCGGCGCGCTGACATGGCGCAACGATCTGCCCTATTACACCAAGGACCGCACCAAGCGCCGGCGCAACATCTATGCGCATTTCGGCCCGGTTCTGGCGGGCGGGCGCCTTCTGACCGCGTCGAGCGACGGTTTGGTGCGTCTTTTCGATCCGGCCTCGGGGGCGCTGGCCGCCTCGGTCGAGATCGGCGATGCCGCCGCCGCCGCCCCGGCGATCGCGGGCGGCACCCTTTATGTCGTGACGCAGGATGGCAAGCTTCGGGCTTTCCGATAGCGGCAAACCCGTGTATGCGGGCGGCTTCCTATCAGGAATGACACCATGAGCTTTACCCTCGCCATTGTCGGGCGCCCGAATGTCGGCAAATCGACGCTGTTCAACCGGCTGGTTGGCAAGAAACTCGCGCTGGTCGATGACCAGCCGGGGGTGACGCGCGACCTGCGGGAGGGCGACGCGAAGCTGGGGGACCTGCGCTTCACGGTGATCGACTCGGCCGGGCTGGAGGATGTCACCGATGACAGCCTTCAGGGCCGGATGCGGCGGCTGACCGAACGCGCGGTCGAGATGGCCGATATCTGCCTGTTCGTCATCGACGCGCGGGCAGGGGTCACGCCGACCGATCAGGTCTTTGCCGGTATCCTGCGCAAGAAGAACGCCCATGTGATCCTTGCCGCCAACAAGGCCGAGGGCAAGGTGGCCGACGCCGGTGTGATCGACGCATGGTCGCTGGGTCTTGGGGAACCCTTGCGGCTTTCGGCCGAACATGGCGAGGGGATGGACGAGCTTTACCACATCCTGCGCCCGCTGGCCGAAGAGTTCGAGGCGAAGGCCGCCGCCGATGCGCCCGAGGTCGATGTCGATGTCACGGAAGATGACGGCGAGGAGGGGCCGCGCACGCCCACACGCGAAAAGCCCCTTCAGATCGCGGTCATCGGCCGCCCGAACGCGGGCAAGTCGACGCTGATCAACAAGATCATCGGAGAAGACCGGCTGTTGACCGGGCCCGAGGCCGGCATCACCCGCGACGCGATTTCGGTTCGGGCCGACTTCCTGGGCACCCCGATGCGCATCTTCGATACGGCGGGGATGAGGAAACGCGCGAAAATATCTGACAAGATTGAAAAACTTTCGGTTTCGGACGGGATTCGCGCGGTCCGCTTCGCCGAGGTGGTGGTTGTGCTTCTGGATGTCGCCATCCCCTTTGAACAACAGGACCTGCGCATTGCCGATTTCGCCGAAACCGAAGGCCGCGCGGTTGTTGTGGCGGCCAACAAATGGGATCTGGAGGATGACAAGAGCGAGAAGCTGAAAGAGCTGCGCGAAGCTTTCGAGCGGCTTTTGCCACAGCTGCGCGGCGCCCCGATGGTGACGGTATCGGCCAGAACGGGCAAGGGGCTTGACCGGCTTCATGCCGCGATCCTGAAGGCCTATGACGTCTGGAACCGCCGCGTTTCGACCGCGCGGCTGAACCAGTGGCTGGGCGCGATGACCGAGGCCCATCCCCCCCCGGCCCCCGGTGGCCGCCGGATCAAGCTGCGCTACATGACGCAGGTGAAGACACGGCCCCCCGCATTCGTCGTCATGTGCAATCATGGCGAGATGCTGCCCGAAAGCTATTCCCGCTATCTTGTCAATGGCTTGCGGGCCGACTTTGACATGCCCGGCACGCCGGTCCGGCTGACCTTCCGGGATCAGGGCGACAAGAACCCCTTCAAGGACAGGAAGTTCCACACGCCCTCGCGCCTGAGGAAACACAAGGGCAATCCGGTCAAGAAGGGCTGAACGGGCAGGGCTTAGACCCGGTCGAGCAGCACGACACCCTTGCGCTTCGGTGCGGTGGGGTCGCCCCGCAGACCCTTGGCGTTCAGGACCGCAAGCACGCGGTCCACGCCCTCTTCGCCGTAAGCCTTGGGATGAAGCTCGATCACCATATGGCGGACCGGGCTGAGATCGGCCCCGTCGAAAAGCCCGTCCTCGCCGCCTTCGATGTCGCAGACGATCACGCTGGGGCGAAGGCCGGCGATGAGCGGGGCCACCGCGATGCGCGGCCGCTTGACCGCGCGGGAATAGGCGCGAAGGTTCGCGTCGAGCGACGATCCCCAGAAATGCGGCCGCAGGAAAAAGTCGATATCCCCGCCCCCCTCGGCGACGGCGGCGCCCGCGATCACCTCGACACCCGTCACGCCGTTCAGGCGGTGGGTTTCGCGGATCATCGGGATCAGTTTCGGGCTGGCCTCGACGGTCACGACACGGCCGATGCCGGGCGAAAGCGCTGCAATGGTCGACAGAAACCCGACCCCGCCGCCCAGTTCCAGAACCCGGTCGCCCGCGCGAAGGATCCGGCGCAATTCCCGCGCCTCGGCCAGTTCATAGGTGCCGGCGCGCATCGGCGCTTCGGTCAAAGGGGTGATCACCTTCGGATCGAAGGGAATGCGGATCCCCGCGACGGTCAGAACCTCGTCATAGCGCGGGCGCGGGCCCGGCTGGCCCGGGGTCACACCAGAACGCCGTCGGCGGTCAGGCGGGTCTTGCCGCCAAGATGGCCATGGAGCGCCTCGGGCAGATCGACCGAGCCATCCGCCTGCTGGCCGTTTTCCAGCACCGCGATCAGGCAGCGCCCGACGGCAAGGCCCGATCCGTTCAGCGTATGGACGAAATCGGGCTTGCCGGTGCCTGCCGGGCGATAGCGCGCGTTCATCCGCCGGGCCTGAAAATCGCCACAGACGGACACGGAAGAGATTTCGCGGTAGGTGTCCTGGCCGGGCAGCCAGACCTCGATATCATGGGTCTTGCGCGCGCCAAAGCCCATGTCGCCGGTCGACAGGACCATGGTGCGGTAGGGCAGGCCAAGCCGTTCCAGCACCGCTTCGGCGCATTTCGTCATGCGTTCGTGTTCGGCAAGGCTGGTCTCGGGCGTGGTGATCGACACCATCTCGACCTTTTCGAACTGATGCTGGCGGAGCATGCCCGCCGTGTCCTTGCCGGCACTGCCCGCCTCGGACCGGAAGCACTGGGTGTGCGAGGTCATGCGGATGGGCAGCGCCGCCTCATCAAGGATGTCGCCCGCCACGGTATTGGTCAGCGTCACCTCGGAGGTCGGGATCAGCCACCAGCCGTTTGTCGTCTGATAGCTGTCCTCGGCGAATTTCGGCAGCTGATTGGTGCCGTACATCGCGTCTTCCTTGACGAGGACCGGGGTCATCGTTTCGGTCAGCCCGTGTTCGCCCGTGTGCAGATCGAGCATGAACTGCGCGAGCGCCCGGTGGATGCGGGCGACACCGCCCCGCAAAAGGACAAAGCGGCTGCCGGAAAGCTTCGCGGCGGTTTCGAAATCCATGCCGGGTTTTGCCCCGGCAATCTCGTAATGTTCGACGGGCTTGAAATCGAAGGTACGCGGCGTGCCCCAGCGGCGGATTTCGACGTTGTCATGTTCATCCGCCCCCACGGGCACGTCGTCATGCGGCAGGTTGGGGATACCCATCAGAAGGTCGCGCAGGCGGCTGTCCTCGGCCGCGGCCTCTTCGCCCAGCCTTGCGATTTCGGCCTTCTTTTCGGCAACGAGCGCCCGCAGACGCTCGAACCCGGCCTCGTCGCCCCGGGCCTTGGCGGCGCCGACCTCTTTCGAGGCGGCGTTCTGCGCGGCCTGCGCGGTTTCGGCGGCAAGGATCTTTGCCCGCCGCGCCTCGTCAATGGCGAGGATTTCCGCGGAAAATCCGGCAAGGCCGCGCCTGGCAAGGCCTGCGTCAAAGGCGGCGGGGTTTTCGCGGATCGAACGGATATCGTGCATTGCGGGCCTCATGCGGTCTGACGCCCTGCCTATGCCATATCGGGGCGGTATGTGGAAGGGACAGGGCGCTGTCCGATCCGGGAACAATGTCGCCGCACGGGTCCGATTGAACGTAGGACGGCCGAAAGGGAAGAAATGTGTTGTGGTCCGGGATGATAGCGGTCATGGAGTGTTCAGGGCCCGTCCTTTTGGTGGTCCAGAGTTCATTGGTAGGGGGCGAGCATGACGAAACTGGCCGGGGCATTTCTCGGAACTCTCATTGTTTGTGCAGGGACGGCGGTGGCGGCGGCGCCGATGACCCTGAATTGCGAATTTTCCAGCTATGACGGCGCGGGCAGCAAACGCGATGTGCAACAGATCGTGCCGGTCTTCAGCACGCATCGGATCGACGGCACGGTTGCCGTTCTTGATGAAACCGGCGTCGGCGGTCTGGCCGAGGTCGGCGGCAGCGAGATCCGGCTGAAATACAAGGACCGCATGCGCGTGGCCGGCGAGGTCAACATCGAATATGTCTACAAGCGCGGCAGCGGTCAGGCCTTTGTAAAGACCCGCGCGGTCCGTCAAAGCCCGTGGGACGATTTCCCCGAGCGCAACGGGATATTCACGATCCACGGCGCCTGCAACGAGGGCTAGGGCGGCGAAAACCGCAAGTCGGGGGCGGAGGGCGAAACCGATGCCGCCGGAGAATTGACGATTTGCCGGGGATGAGGTGACGATTCGGTGAAGAGCTTGCCCCTGTCGCTTTGCCTTGCCGCGACGTTGGCCGCAGCCGGATCCCCGGCCAGCGCGCAGGCCGTGACGCTGAGTTGCGCGTTTTCCGACTTCGATCCGGCGGAAATGAAGGCGCATCTTGCAAACGTCGTCCCGGAACGCAGTACGCATGAGATCACCGATAGCGAGGCGATCAACAGGACCACGGGCAAGCCGGGACTCGCGAAGGTCGGTGGGGCCGAGATCAATCTGGTATATCGCGACAAGGTCCGGATCACCGGCGAGATCATCGTCGAATACAAGATCAAGCGCGCCACCGGAATGACGTTCGTGCGGACCCGTGCACTGCGCCCGGCCTATTCGAGTTCATCGCCGGAAATGCAAGGTGTAGCCGTGATCACCGGGACCTGCCACGAGGGCTAGTACGTATCCCGCCGCTGGTCCGGGGTCATGCCGCAGAGCCTTTCATGTTCGCCGATGGCGAAGCGGTCGGTCATGCCGGCGACATAGTCGAGGACAACACGGGCGAGTTCCGTCCGGTCGGTCGCGCGGGCGACATCGGCGCGCCATTCGGACGGCAGCAGGGCCGGATCGCCGAGAAAGAGCGGAAAAAGCTCATTGATCATCGCGGTGACGCGCTGGCGTTCGACCACAACCGTCGGCGCGCGATACATGCGGGTGAACAGGAAGGACTTGATCGCCTTCAGGTTCTGATAAAGCGGTTTTGAGAAGCGGATGATCGGGCCGTCCATGTCGCGGATATCCTGAGCCGATTGCGGCTGGCTGGAGGCGAGGCGGTTCTGGGCCACGGCGATCACATCCTCGACCATCACGCCGAAGACGCGGCGCAGCGCCTCATGCCGGCGCCGTGTCGGATCGAGGCCGGGATAGAGGCGGTCCACCTCTTCGAAGGCGGGGCCGGTGACGGGCAGCTCCATCAGGTCGGCTTCGTCAAAAAGCCCCGCGCGCAATCCGTCATGCAGGTCATGGTGGTTATAGGCGACGTCATCGGCGACGGCGGCCACCTGCGCCTCGGCCGAGGCATGGGTGGAAAGCTCCAGATCGTAAGCCGCGTTGAATTCGGCCAGCGCATAGGGCATTTCGCCCCCGTCCCGGACGGCGTGGCTGCCGCTGGCATGGGGCCCGGTGACCGGGCCGTTGTGCTTGGCGATGCCTTCGAGGGTTTCCCAGGTCAGGTTCAGCCCGTCGAAATCGGCGTAATGCCGTTCCAGCCGCGTGACGATGCGGATCGCCTGCGCGTTATGGTCGAACCCGCCATAGGGCGCCATCAGGTCTTGCAGCGCATCCTCGCCGGTATGGCCGAAGGGCGGGTGGCCAAGGTCATGGGCCAGCGCCACCGCCTCGGCCAGTTCGACGTTGAGCCCGAGCGTGCCCGCGATGGTGCGCGCGACCTGCGCCACCTCGATCGTGTGGGTCAGGCGGGTGCGGTAATAATCGCCCTCATGCTCGACAAAGACCTGCGTCTTGTGCTTGAGCCGCCGGAAGGCCGAGGAGTGGATGATCCGGTCGCGGTCGCGCTGGAAGGGCGAGCGGAAGGTCGACATCGCCTCGGGGTGGAGGCGTCCGCGGCTTTCCTCGGGCTGGCAGGCATAGGGGGCGAGGGTCATCGGTCCGGTTCTTGTTGTCGTGTTGCCCCAGTCATATATGGTGAACGTTGAGGAATTGACACGGGCAAACGGCCATGGATCTGACACTGCCGCCGAAAGTGACCGAACGCGCCTTTGCGCGGCTGGCCGAGATCAATGCCGGCGCTGCCGAGCTGAAGGCGCTGCGCGTGGCGGTCGAGGGGGGCGGCTGTTCGGGGTTTCAATACGA
The DNA here is from genome assembly GCA_020447005.1 of Paracoccaceae bacterium. Taxonomy (GTDB): domain Bacteria; phylum Pseudomonadota; class Alphaproteobacteria; order Rhodobacterales; family Rhodobacteraceae; genus Albidovulum. The sequence continues at coordinate 23,399 of JAGRDO010000026.1, read as the reverse complement.
TATCCGGCTGGACGATCCGGCGCCCGACGATCTGGTGCTGGAAGGGGCGGGGCAGAAGGTGCTGGTCGATTCGGTATCCTTGCCCTTCCTTGCAAACGCGGTGATCGATTTCTCGGATGAGCTGATCGGGGCGCGTTTCGTCGTTGAAAACCCCAATGCCACATCGTCCTGCGGTTGCGGGACGAGTTTTTCCATCTGACCAAGCGGAGCGCGCCCGCCGGGCGCGCAAGCGATCTGTCGCCGCCTTGCCCGGGGCAAGGCGGCTCCGCCGGGCTGCGGCCGAAAGGTATTCGATCCGAAAAGCAGCAGGAGGTTGAGCTTGTCCCGGTTCTGGCCGATGATCGCGGCGCAATGACGACGGGCGGGGCCATGAAGATCGCGACATTCAACATCAACGGCATCAAGGCGCGGGCCGAGGCGCTGCCCGCGTGGCTTGACGAGGCCGCGCCCGATATCGTCCTGTTGCAGGAGATCAAGTCGGTGGACGAGGCGTTTCCGCGCGATCTTTTCGAGGAGCGCGGATATAACGTCGCGACCCATGGGCAGAAAAGCTTCAACGGGGTCGCGATCCTGTCGAAGCTGCCCCTGGAGGATGTCGCGCGGGGCCTGCCCGGCGACGGGGGCGACGATCAGGCGCGCTGGATCGAAGCCACCGTGGTGGGCAAGGCCGCGGTCAGGCTTTGCGGGCTTTACCTGCCCAATGGCAACCCCGCGCCGGGGCCGAAATTCGATTACAAGCTGGCATGGATGGAACGGATGCGGGCGCGGGCAGCCGATCTGCTGGCCGGGGAAGTGCCGGTGGTGATGGCGGGGGATTACAACATCATCCCGCAGGCCGAGGATGCGGCGAGGCCCGAGGCATGGCGCGAGGACGCGCTTTTCCGGCCCGAGGCGCGCGCCGCCTACCGGCGGATCCTGAACCTCGGCTTCACGGATGCCTTGCGCACCCGCGAGCCGCGCCCGGGCCAGTATTCCTTCTGGGATTATCAGGCGGGGGCATGGCAGAAGAACAACGGCATCCGGATCGATCATCTTCTGCTGTCGCCGCAGGCCGCCGATCTTTTGCGTGACGCGGGTATCGACAAGGCGGTGCGGGGCGGCGACAAGCCGTCGGATCACGTGCCGGTCTGGGTCGAGATGGACATCTGACGCATGGGCTATCCGGACACGTATTACAGCCGCACCCTGGGCGAGCGGCGCGAACGGGCGGCGCTGACGGGCGCGGAGGATGCCGACGCGGTGATCGTCGGTGGCGGTCTTGCCGGACTGACCACGGCGCTGGAACTGGCGCGCGCGGGCCGGCGGGTGATCGTGCTTGAGGCCGAGCGCGTGGGTTTTGGCGCGTCGGGGCGCAATGGCGGCATTGTCAGCCCGGCCTTTTCGGGCGGCGACGAGGCGATCCGCGCCCGGGTGGGGGATGCGGATGCGCGGGCGCTGCACCGCCTGTCGATCGAAGGGGTGGAGCGGCTTCGCGCCACGATCACCGATCTGAAGATCGAAGGGGCGATGGTGGGGCAGGGGCTTTTGAGCCTGCGCCGCTTTGACCGCGCCGACGACATGAAGCGCCATGTCGAGGCGTTTGCCCGCGATTTCGGCTATGAGTTGCGCTATCTCGACCGTTCGGAACTGGGCGCGCATCTGCAGAGCCAGCGCTATTTTCATGCGCTGTCGGACCCGGCCTCGTTCCATATCCATCCGTTGCGAACGCTGCGCGGCATCGCGGCCGAGATCGAGCGGCTGGGCGGGCGGATCTGCGAGCAAAGCCCCGCGACCGGGCAGGACACCACGGGTGCTGCCAAGGTGATCACGACGGCGCAGGGCCGGGTCACGGCGCGGGACGCGGTTTTCGCGACCGGGGGCTATACCGGATCGCTGGTGCCGCGGCTGCGGCGCGCGATCCTGCCCATCGCGACCTATCTGATGATGAGCGAGGAGGCGCCGGACCGTCTGGCGGGCGCGATCCGCACCGGCGCGGCGATGTATGACGACCGCCGCGCGGGCGACTATTACCGACTGGTCGATGGCGGGCGCCGGCTTCTGTGGGGCGGGCGGATCACCACGCGGGCGGCGTCACCGGCCGGGATCGTGCGCGAGCTGCGCCGCGAAATGGTGGGCGCCTATCCGCAGCTGGCCGATCTGAAGGTCGAACTGGCCTGGTCGGGGACGATGGGCTATGCGCGCCACCTGATGCCTCAGGTCGGGCAGATGGGGCCGGGTGTCTGGCATGTTACCGCCTTCGGGGGGCATGGGCTGAACACCACCGCCATCGCGGGCAAGGTTCTGGCCGAGGCGATTCTGGGCGAGAGTGACCGGATCGCGATGTTCCGGCCCTTCGGGCTGGACTGGGCGGGGGGGCTGGCGGGGCTGATGGCCGCGCAGCTGACCTACTGGAAGTTGCAGATGCAGGATCGCTGGCGCGAACGCGGCTGAGGCGGGGGATCAGCCGCCCCCGGTCACGTCGAAATCATGGATCCAGTCATAGCGGCCAAGGATGGAAGAGGGCGCGCAGCGTCCGGCCAGCCTGAGGGCGGCATGGGCAATGTCGCGCCTTATCCCGTCGAGGTGGTAATGGCGCGCATGGGTGTTCGCGGCTTCGACCACCTTTGTGACGCGCCCCTGCCGCGCGGACTGGTACGCCGCCAGCGGCGCGCCCGAGGCGATATGGCCGGCCAGGGTCCAGGCGTCTTCCAGCGCCATGTTCGCGCCCTGCGCAAGGAAGGGCAGCGTCGGATGGGCGGCATCGCCAAGGATCACCGCGCCGTTCCCGTGCCAGCGCGTGGCGACGGGGTGGCGGAACAGCCCCCAGAGGTTGGGCCGTTCGATACGGTCGAGCCAGCCGCGGACCTGCGGGGCGAATTCCTCGAAGGCGATGCGCATGGCAAGGGGGTCGTCGGTCAGCGACCAGCTTTCCTCGGCCCAGTTCCGGCGTTCCTCGACCGCGACGATGTTGCGCCGCGTCCCGCCACGCAAGGGATAGGTCACAAGATGCCGTCCCGGCCCCATGAAGACCTGCGCGACCGGAGCGATGTCGGGTTCGGCGGGAAGCACCGCGCGCCATGCGACCTGATGGGTGAAGAAGGGGGCGGCCTTGCCGTTCAGCGCCTGCCGCAGTTTCGAATGAAGCCCGTCGGCGCCGATCAGCAGCCCGGTTTCGATGCGCGCGCCCTGAGCCGTGACAAGCCGGGGCGGATGATCGCCAAGCGTTACCTCTTCAACCTGATGCATGAGGCGGATTTCAACCCCGGCGGCGCGGGCGGCGTCGGCCAGAAGCGTGATCAGATCGGCGCGGTGAAAAAATCGGGTGGGCGCGCCCGGCCGGAGCCTTGCAAGATCGAGGCGCAGAACACGCTCGCCCGTCAACCCGTCGAAAAGTTCGACCGCCTCGGCGCGCATTCCGGCGGCGTCCAGCCCGGTTTTCAGCCCGAGCGCCTCAAGCACCCGCGCGCCATTGGCCGAGATTTGCAGCCCCGCGCCGACCTCGCGGATTTCGGGCGCCTGTTCGAGGATGGTGACCTTTTTCCCGCGCTGCGCCAGAGCGGTGGCGACGGCAAGCCCGGCAATGCCCGCCCCAAGTACGGTGATTTCGGTTTCGGCCACCATCAGCCCCCTCAGTCGGCGATCAATCGGCGATCCGGCAAGGGATGCGGCGCGCGGGTCAACCTGCCGCGCGTCACCCTTGCGGGATCAGTCGTCGCGGTGCACGCGCTCGCGCCGTTCGTGCTTTTCCTGCGCTTCCAGCGTCATCGTCGCGATCGGGCGCGCATCGAGACGCTTGAGCGAGATCGGTTCGCCCGTCATCTCGCAATAGCCGTATTCGCCATTGTCGATCCGGCGGAGCGCGGCATCGATCTTGCTGACCAGCTTGCGCTGGCGGTCGCGGGTGCGCAGTTCCAGCGCGCGGTCGGTTTCCTCGCTGGCGCGGTCGGCGATGTCGGGCACGTTGCGTGCGCTGTCTTGCAGACCTTCCAGGGTTTCGGCCGATTGTTCCAGCAATTCTTCCTTCCAGACCAGCAACTTGCGGCGGAAATATTCAAGCTGCCGGTCACTCATGAAGGGTTCGTCTTCGGCCGGACGGTAATCGTCTGGAAGAAAGACTTCCTGTTTCATTTTAGTTCCCTTCTGCCCACCGGTATCTGTTCGCATAATATCCAACTTCATCCGGCCCTCCTCGCGCGCTGCAATAGCGGAAGCGGCGCGGGATGTCACTAGCCCTAGTCCCGCCTTGCGGTAATTTGATGGCAGAGCTACTAGTGCCGCAGTCTACACCGGCCAATGGTCAGGAAAGCCTATGAAATTCACGTCGACCGACCGCTATGTGGCGACCGAGGACCTGACTGTTGCCGTGAACGCATCAGTGACACTCGAACGCCCGTTATTGGTGAAGGGAGAGCCGGGAACCGGGAAAACCGAACTGGCGCGGCAGGTGGCCGAGTCGCTGGGCCTGCCGATCGTCGAATGGCACGTGAAATCGACGACGAAGGCGGCGCAGGGGCTTTATGAATACGATGCCGTCAGCCGGTTGCGCGACAGCCAGCTTGGCGACGCGCGCGTGCATGACGTGGCGAACTATATCCGCAAGGGCAAGCTTTGGCAGGCCTTCGAGGCGCCGGGCAAGGTGGTGCTGCTGATCGACGAGATCGACAAGGCCGATATCGAGTTTCCGAACGACCTTTTGCAGGAACTCGACCGGATGGAGTTCCATGTCTACGAGACGGGCGAGACCATCAGCGCGACCCACCGGCCGGTCATCATCATCACCTCGAACAATGAAAAGGAACTGCCCGACGCCTTCCTGCGGCGCTGTTTCTTCCACTATATCCGCTTTCCCGAGGCCGAGACGCTGGCCCGGATCGTCGAGGTTCATTTTCCCGGTATCAAGCAGGCGCTTCTGGCGGCCGCGCTGACGCAGTTCTATGAAATCCGCGAAACGCCGGGGCTGAAGAAAAAGCCGTCCACATCCGAGGTGCTGGACTGGCTGAAGCTGATCCTTGCCGAGGATCTTTCGCCGGCGGATCTGAAGCGCGATCCGCACAGCCTGTTGCCGCAACTGCATGGGGCGCTTCTGAAGAACGAACAGGATGTGCAGCTTTTCGAGCGGCTGGCCTTCATGGCGCGCAAGCAGCGCTAGCGCTATGGCCAGAGCGCCCGCGCCGGGATACACCGGCAGAATGGTGATGAAAGGCGTTGCGACATGACGACATCCGAGGTGCTGATCCGGCCGCTGCGCGCGGCGGATGAGGCAGAATGGCGGGTCCTTTGGACCGGATATCTCGACTATTACCAGACGAAACTGCCCGAGGCGGTCTATGCCTCGACCTTCGCGCGGCTTCTGGGCGATGATGCCCATGATTTTCACGGGCTGGTCGCGACGGCGGGCGGCAGGCTGGTGGGGCTGACCCACTACCTTTTCCACCGCCATTGCTGGAAGATCGAGAATACCTGCTATCTGCAGGATCTTTACACCGATCCCGCGATGCGCGGGCGGGGTGTCGCGCGGGCGCTGATCGAGGCGGTCTATGCCGCTGCCGATGCCGAAGGCGCGCCGGCGGCCTATTGGCTGACGCAGGAGTTCAACTATGCCGGCCGGATGCTTTACGATCGCGTCGGCGTGAAAACCCCCTTCATCCGCTATAGCCGGCCCGCATGACGCTTCGCGCCCTTCTGACTGCGTGCCTTCTGATGCTCGCGGCCTGTGCGGGCGGAGGCCGGGCGCCGGATGTCGCGCGGCAGACGGTGGGCCTGCCAGAGGACCTGCCGCCGATGAAGATATTCGGCGATGTCGCGGCGCAACCCGCCGCACGCGCCAATGCCGACATCGCGCGGGACTTCATGGATCTGAGTTTCCGGCTGGAAAGCGGGCGCGAGATCGACGCCTTTTCGCGGTTCGAAGGCCCGGTGGGCGTGGCGCTGCTTGGGCCGGTGCCTGCGACGGCGCGGGGCGATCTTGACCGGCTTCTGGCGCGGCTGCGGGATGAGGCGGGCATCTCGATTACCCCGGCAAGACCGGAAAACGCGGCGATCACCATCACCTTCCTGCCGCGCAAGGTCATGCAGCGGCAGGTGCCGAAGGCGGCCTGCTTCGTTGCCCCGCGTGTGGCCGGGTGGGAAGACTATCTTCGCGCGTCGCGGGCCGTGCTGGACTGGACCACGGTCGGCCGCCGCGAAAGGGCCGCGATCTTCATCCCCGACGACACCTCACCTCAGGAAATCCGCGACTGCCTGAACGAAGAGCTTGCACAGGCGCTCGGGCCGCTGAACGACCTTTACAGGCTGCCGGATTCGATCTTCAACGATGACAACATCCACTCGGTCCTGACCGGGTTCGACATGCTGATCCTGCGCCTGACCTATGCGCCCGACCTGCAAAGCGGGATGACGCGGGGGCAGGTGGCTGCCGCGTTGCCGGGGCTTCTCGACCGGATGAACCCGCGGGGCAGGGGCATCGCCCCGGCCTACCCGGGCGAGACGCCGCGCGCCTATGTCGATGCCATTGAAACCGCGCTTGGCCCCGGTGCCGGGGAAGGCCGGCGGCGGGATGCGGCGCTGAAGGCCGTGACGATCGCCAAGGCGGAAGGATGGCGCGATGCGCGTGCCGGCTTTGCCTGGCTAGCCCTTGGCCGGCTGACCCTGACACGCGACCCGGTCGGCGCGCTGGCCGCGTTCGAGGAGGCCGACCGCATCTATCGTGCCGACCCGCTTCTGGCCCCGCACACCGCCCATGCCGATGTGCAGATCGCCGCGATCGCGCTGGCCACGGGGCAGGCGGATCTGGCGCTGGCGCTGGCCACCCGTGCCGCGCCCGAGGCCGCGGCGGTGCAGAACGCGGCGCTTCTGGCCTCGCTTCTGATGATCCGGGCCGAGGCGCTGTCGGCGCTGGGGCGCGTCGAAGAGGCGCAGGTCGTCCGGCTCGACAGTATCGGCTGGGCGCGCTATGGCTTCGGCTCGGATGCCGAAATACGCGACCGGCTGGCGGGCATCGCCCGGCTGGCCGCCATGAACAGACCGAGGGGCTGATGATACTTTTTCCGGCAATCGCTCTGGGTGCGCTGATCGGCTGGATGCGCGCGAAGCGGCGCGGCGGCACCCGTGCGGATCAGCTTCAATACGCGGCGAGCCATGCGATTTTCTTTGCAATTCTGGGGCTTTTCGCGGTGATCTTCTATCATCGCCTTAACTGATGTTCCTGCCGTTCTTCGAAACCCTGAGGAAATCCGGCCTTCCGGTATCCCTGCGCGAATATCTCAGCTTTCTCGAAGGGATGTCGGCCGGTCTTGTCACCTATGACATCGATGGCTTTTACTACCTTGCGCGGACCGCGATGGTGAAGGATGAACGCCATCTCGACCGGTTCGACCGCGCCTTTGCCGAGGCCTTTCAGGGGCTGGAGGCGATCACCGCCGAACAGGTGCTGGAGGCGATCGATCTGCCCGCGGAATGGCTGCAAAAGCTGGCGGAAAAGACGCTGAGCGCCGAGGAAAAGGCCCAGATCGAGGCGCTGGGCGGGTTTGACAAGCTGATGGAGACGCTGAAAAAGCGGCTGGAGGAACAGAAGGGCCGCCATCAGGGCGGGTCGAAATGGATCGGCACCGCGGGCACCTCGCCCTTTGGCGCCTATGGCTACAATCCCGAAGGTGTGCGCATCGGGCAGAAGGAAAGCCGCCATCAGCGCGCGGTCAAGGTCTGGGACAAGCGCGAGTTCCGCAATCTTGACGATCAGGTCGAACTGGGCACCCGCAACATCAAGGTGGCGCTGAAACGCCTGCGCCGCTGGGCGCGCGAGGGGGCCGCGGACGAGCTGGACCTGCCGGGCACGATCCGGGCGACGGCAGAGCATGGCTATCTTGACGTGCAGACCCGGCCCGAACGCCATAACGCGGTGAAGGTGCTGCTTTTTCTGGATGTCGGCGGATCGATGGACCCCTATATCCGCATCGTGGAGGAACTCTTTTCGGCCGCGCGGGCCGAATTCAAGCATCTGGAATATTACTATTTCCACAATTGTCTTTACGAAGGCGTGTGGCGCGACAATGCGCGCCGCTGGGACCGCCAGATCCCCACGCATGAGGTGATGCGCACTTATGGGCCGGGCTACAAGGCGATCTTTGTCGGCGATGCCTCGATGTCGCCTTACGAGATCGCCTATCCGGGTGGCGCGAACGAGCATTGGAACGCCGAGGCCGGGCAGGTCTGGCTGGAGCGCGCCCGCGCGCAATGGCCCGCCAATGTCTGGCTGAACCCCTTGCCGGAAGGGCAGTGGCACTATGGCCAGTCGATCGGCATGATCCGCCAGATTTTCGAGGGCGGAATGTTCCCCCTGACGCTGGAGGGGATCGGCCGGGCGATGAAGGCGCTGACGTGACGGGGCTGGCGCAGCTGTGGCGGGACCACAGGCTGGCGCTTCTTGTGTTCGTGGCCAGCCTTCTGGTCGTGGTGTTCTTTGCCACCCGTTTCGTCGGTTTTGCGATCTACTGGTCCGATCCGGCCCATGCAGAGGCCGCACCGCAGGGGTGGATGACGCCGGGATACCTCGCGCGGTCATGGCAGGTGCCAAGGGCCGACCTTGCGCGGGAGCTGGGGCTTGATCCCGCGGCCGGGCGCGCGCCCACGCTGGCCGAGATCGCGGCGGCGCGCGGGATCACCGAGGCGGCGTTGCTGGCAGAGGTCGCGGCGGCCATCGCCCGGCTGAAATCCGAAGAGGGCGGTTCGTGACCGACACCCTCCTGGCGCTGGTCCCGGTCTACGGGCCGTGGTTTCTGGCGGCGGTGACGTTTCTGTCCTGCCTTGCGGTTCCGGTACCCTCTTCGGTCCTGATGCTTGCCGCGGGCGGGTTTGCCGCCTCGGGCGATCTGGATCCGGCGGCGGTTGTCGCGGGGGCGCTGGCGGGGGCGGTGCTGGGCGATCAGGCCGGTTTTGCCGCCGGGCGGGCCGGCGGCCCGGGCCTGATCGCGCGGATATCCCGCCACCCGGGGCGCGCGCGGATTCTGGAACGGGCGCGCGCGCTTTTGCGGCGCCACGGGGCGGTCGCGGTTTTCCTGACCCGCTGGCTTTTCAGCCCGGTCGGTCCCTGGGCGAATGTCGCGGCGGGGGCCGGAGGGCTGGGATGGGGGCGGTTCACGCTTTGGGGTGTCCTGGGCGAAATCGTCTGGGTCGGGCTTTATACGGGCATCGGACATGTCTTTGCCGGCAATCTTGAAGCGGCGGGCGATCTTCTGTCCTCGGCGCTGGGGCTTGTCGGCGGGATCGCGGCGATGGTGGCGGCCGGTCTTTGGCTGCGTGCCTCGGCCCGGCGCGCCGCGCATTGAGACGGCGGGCGAAAATCCCCATATTGGCCCCATGCTGAAACTGACCCCGATCCTGCTTGCCGTGCTTTACGGGCTGATCATGTACCGGTTTTCGGCCTGGCGGCTGAAGGCCGAGCTTGACCGGCGCGCGACGCCCTTGGCCGATCCCGCCCTTCTGGCCGTGACCGACCGGCTGGCGCGGGCGCTCGACCTGGCCCGCGTTCCGGTCCATGTCTATGACGTGGCGATGGTCAATGGCCTTGCGTCCCCCGACGGCCGCATCTTCCTGACGCGGGGGTTTTACGACAAGTTCCGCGCGGGCGAGGTGACGGCCGAGGAAATGGCCAGCGTCGTCGCGCATGAGCTTGGCCATGTGGCGCTGGGCCATTCGCGCCGCCGGATGATCGATTTTTCCGGCCAGAACGCGATCCGGGTGGTGCTGGCCACCGTCCTCGGCCGTCTTGTTCCGGGGGTGGGCATCTATCTGGCGGGCTGGCTGACATCGCTGCTGGCCGCGCGCCTGTCGCGGCAGGATGAATATGAGGCGGACGAATATGCCTCGGCCCTGTTGATCCGCGCGGGCATTGGCACCGCGCCGCAAAAAACGCTGTTCGAAAAGCTGGAGCGGCTGGTCGCCGGGAAGGGGCGCGGGGCGTCCGCCAGGCCGGCGTGGCTTTTGAGCCATCCCAAGATCGCCGAGCGCATCGCCGCGATCGAGGCCAATGAGGCGCGCTGGCGGGTCGAGACCTGACCGGCCCCGCGTCTCTGTGCGCAAAAGCACAAATCATGGGTGGAAATAGTGACTTTTGTGCGCCGGTCGGGGTGCTATTCTGGCGCCGGATCAAAGGAGACACCAATGGGCTATGTTGTTCCCCCCGCCACCCGCATCGGCCATGTGCACCTGAAAGTGGCCGATCTTGAACGCGCCATCGGGTTTTATTCGGGGGTACTGGGTTTTGAACTGATGCAGCGCTACGGGACCGGTGCTGCGTTTCTTTCGGCGGGTGGCTATCACCATCATCTGGGGCTGAACACGTGGGAAAGCAAAGGCGGCAAGCCGCCGCCGCCGGGGCATACCGGGCTTTACCACACCGCGATCCTCTATCCCGACCGCAAGGCACTGGCCGGGGCGCTGAAACGGCTGGTCGCGGCGGGATGGCCGATCGACGGCGCGGCCGATCACGGTGTCAGCGAGGCGATCTATCTGAGCGACCCCGACGGCAACGGGGTGGAGCTTTACCGCGACCGGGCCGAGGCCGACTGGCCCCGCGACGCGTCCGGCCAGTTGCGCATGGTCAACGCCCCCCTCGATCTGGCCCAGCTGCTGGCCGAGGCCGCCTGACGCCGCCCCTGCCGGTTTCCCGCTGGACGGCGGCGCGATTTGCCGCGAAGGTCCGGGAAAGCGGCGAACGGAGGCTCATATGGCGGGCAAGGTTTCGGACAAGCGGGTTGCGCTGGTAACGGCGGGCGGCAGCGGCATGGGGGCCGCGTCTGCGCGCAGGCTGGCTGCCGAGGGCTGCCATGTCGCGATCCTTTCGTCATCGGGCAAGGGCGAGGCGCTGGCCAGGGAACTGGGCGGCTATGGCGTGACCGGATCGAACCAGTCGAACGAGGATATCGCCCGGCTGGTCGATGGCGCGATGGAGCGCTGGGGCCGGATCGACGTTCTGGTCAATTCGGCCGGGCACGGGCCGCGGGGACCGGTTCTTGACCTGACCGACGAGGACTGGCATCGCGGGATGGAGGTCTATTTCCTGTCCGCCGTGCGCCCGACGCGGGCGGTCACCCCGCATATGCAGCGGGGCGGCGGCGGGGTGATCCTCAACATCTCGACCTTCGCCGCCTTCGAACCCGATCCGGTCTTTCCGACCTCGGGCGTCTTCCGCGCCGGGCTGGCGGCTTTCACCAAGCTTTTCGCCGACCGCTATGCCGCCGAAAACATCCGCATGAACAACATCCTGCCGGGCTTCATCGACAGCCTGCCCGAAAAGCAGGAGTTCCGCGACCGTATCCCGATGGGGCGCTATGGGCGCGAGGACGAGATCGCGGCGACGGTGGCGTTTCTGGCCTCGGAGGGGGCGGGGTATATCACCGGGCAGAACATCCGCATCGATGGCGGCATCACCCGGTCCGTCTGAGGCGCGTCACGGCGATCATGGCGACATCGGCGGGGCCTGATCCGGTTTCCGCCTTCGCGCGGGCGGGCCCGGCGCAGAGGCGCGGGACGGGGGCGGTCAGGGCCCCGAGGATTGACGCAGGCGCGCGCCTCTGGCATGGCGCTGGCAATCATTGAGGAATGACATGAACCTTTTTGCCGAAATCCGGTCGCTGGTGATGTCCAGCCTGGACGAAATGGTGGCCGCGGGCGATCTGCCCGCCGGCCTTGATATGGCCAATGTCGCGGTCGAGCCGCCGCGCGATGCGCTGCATGGCGACATGGCGACCAATGCGGCGATGGTGCTGGCCAAACCTGCGGGCCTGCAACCGCGCGCGATTGCCGAGGCGCTGGCCGCGCGGCTGGCCGCCGATCCGCGCGTCACGGTTGCCGAAGTGGCCGGGCCGGGGTTTCTCAACCTGCGGCTCGACCCCGCCGTCTGGCAGGGCGTCGTCAAGGCCGCGCTGGCCTCGGGCCGCGATTTCGGCCGCTCCGCGATGGGCCGGGGCGTGAAGGTCAATGTCGAGTTCGTGTCGGCCAACCCCACCGGTCCGATGCATGTCGGCCATACGCGCGGCGCGGTCTTTGGCGATGCCCTGGCCGCCCTTCTCGATTTCGCGGGCCATGAGGTCACGCGCGAATATTACATCAACGACGCGGGCGCGCAGGTCGATGTGCTGGCGCGGTCGGCCTATGAGCGTTACCGCGAGGCCAATGGCCTGTCGCCCGAGATCGCCGAAGGGCTTTACCCGGGCGATTACCTGATCCCCGTGGGCGAGGCGCTGAAGGAAAAATACGGCACGAGCCTGCTTGATCAGCCCGAATCCGTCTGGCTGGCCGATATCCGCGAATTCGCCACAGGGCGCATGATGCAGATGATCCGCGACGATCTGGCGCTTCTTGGCGTCACGATGGATGTGTTTTCGTCGGAAAAGGCGATCACCGCTTCGGGCCGGATCGAAGAGGCGATCGAAACGCTGCGCGGATTGGGCCTGATCTATGAGGGCACGCTTGAACCTCCGAAGGGCAAGCTGCCCGAGGATTGGGAAGAACGCGAGCAGATGCTGTTCCGGTCGACCGCCCATGGCGACGATGTCGACCGGCCGGTGAAGAAATCGGACGGGTCCTGGACCTATTTCGCCCCCGATATCGCCTATCACTGGGACAAGGTCACCCGCGGCTTCGATCAGTTGATCAACGTCTTTGGCGCCGATCATGGCGGCTATGTCAAACGGCTGAAGGCGGTCGTCTCGGCCCTGTCGAACGGGCGGGTGCCGCTGGACATCAAGCTGACCCAGCTGGTGAAGCTTTTCAAGAACGGCGAGCCTTTCAAGATGTCCAAGCGCGCGGGCACGTTTGTCACGCTTCGCGATGTCGTGGAACAGGCCGGCCCGGATGTGACCCGCTTCGTGATGCTGACGCGCAAGAACGACGCGCCCTTGGATTTCGATTTCGACAAGGTGCTGGAACAGTCCAAGGATAACCCGGTCTTTTACGTGCAATACGCCCATGCGCGGGTGTCGTCGGTGGTTCGCAAGGCCACCGAGGCCGGGATTGCCGCCGATGACGCCACCCTTGGCGCGGCCGACCTTTCGGGGATGGCGCACGAGGCCGAGATCGCGCTGGCCAAGAAGATCGCCGAATGGCCGCGTCTGGTCGAGATCGCCGCGCGCGGGCATGAGCCGCATCGTGTTGCCTTCTACCTTTTCGAACTGGCCTCGGAGCTGCATGCGCTCTGGAACCGGGGGAATGACGACAGCTCGCTGCGCTTCGTTCAGGACGATGCCGCGACCAGTCAGGCGAAAATCGCCCTGGCACGGGCGGCGGGCGTTGTTATTTCCGCCGGTCTTGGTATCCTTGGTGTAACCCCCGCGGAAGAGATGCGCTGACCAAAGGCGCGCCACGGCGGGGAATGCAGCAGGCAATGCCCCGAACCAACGGGGCATGTATCGAGTAGGATAACAGGCATGGCGGACTGGAACTACGACGATTTCGACGCGGCATCTGCCGGGCGCGATGAGGGCGTCCGGTCGATGGGGGGGCAGGGGCGGCCCGTCACGGTACGGATGCAAACCTGGCTGAACGGTGCGGGGGCGCTGACCTCGGTTGCGCTGATCTTCGGGCTGGGCGTCTGGGGCTATAAGCTGGCCGTGCGCGATGTCAGCGGCATTCCGGTGATCCGGGCGCTGGAAGGGCCGTCGCGGGTGGCGCCGGAAGATCCGGGCGGCGAGCTGGCGTTGCATCAGGGGCTGGCCGTGAACGAGATCGCCGCCGAAGGGACAGCCGCCCCGGCGGCCGGCACGCTGACGCTGGCACCCCGGGCCGCGACGCTTGGTGACGACGATCAGCCGATGGGCGAGGCCTGGACGGGTGCGGGGGGCGAGGACATCGCCGGGGCCGCGCCGGGGCAAGTGACCGTGCCGACCGATCCCGAAGCCCGCCAGCCGGTACCCGAGGCCGCCGCAATCCGGCCTGATGAGCCTTTGCCCGATGGCCCGGTCGAACGCATGACGGATGGCGACGGCCTGGCACAGTCGCTGCCCGCGACCGCGATCGCGGCCGATATTCCGGGCGTCGCGGCATCGCCAAGGCCCGCGGGGCGCCCCGGAACCCTGCGCGTGGCGACGGCGGCGGGGACCGCGGATGGCGACGTGGACCCCCTGGCCGAAGCGGCCGCCGCGGCCGTCGCGGCAGCACTTGCGCCGCAGGAAACGATTGAACTGGGCTCGGCCGATCTGGTCGAGGGCATGCAGCTTGTGCAGATCGGGGCGTTTGCGGACGAGGCGCAGGCCCGGCTTGGCTGGGAACGCGCGGCGGTGCGGTATGGCGCGCTGATGTCCGGCAAGCGCCGCGTTGTCGAAGCCGCCGAGAGCGGTGGGGAAACCTTCTACCGCTTGCGCGTGGAAGGATTTGCCGACGCCGAGGATGCGCGGCGGTTCTGCGCGACGCTGCGCGCCGACAATGCCGAATGCGTGCCCGCCGTGGTGCGCTGATGTCTGAACCGGCGGCGGCAATTCTTGGCTGCGCCGGTCCTGAACTGTCGCGCGACGAGAAGGATTTCTTCCGCGAGGCCGATCCTTTCGGGTTCATCCTCTTTGCCCGCAATGTGACCGATCCCGGCCAGTTGCGCCGGCTGACCGGCGACCTGCGCGCCAGTGTCGGGCGCGATGCGCCGGTTCTTGTCGATCAGGAAGGCGGGCGGGTTCAGCGGCTGCGCGCGCCCCATTGGCGCGAATGGCTGCCGCCGATGGACCATGTCGCGCGCTCGGGCGGCGCCGTCGGGCGGAGCGTCTATCTGCGCTATCGGCTGATTGCCGATGAATTGCGCGGGGTGGGTATCGACGTCAATTGCGCGCCTTTGGCCGATATCGCCACAGCGGCCACCCATCCCTTTCTGCGCAACCGGTGCTTTGGCGAAGCGGCCGAGGTGGTCATGCTGGCCGCGCGGGCCGCGGCAGAGGGCCTGGCCGATGGCGGCGTCCTGCCCGTGATCAAGCACCTGCCCGGGCACGGGCGCGCCGAGGCCGACAGCCATCTGGCGCTGCCCCGGATAGCCGCGCCGCTAAAGGTGCTTTCAGCCGAGGATTTCCGGCCGTTCCACGCGCTTCGCGACCTGCCGATGGCGATGACCGCGCATATCGTGCTGGATGCCGTCGACCGCGACCGCCCCGCCACCCAGTCGCCCGGGGTGATCCGGCTGATCCGCGACGAGATCGGCTTTGACGGCCTGTTGATGACGGACGATCTGTCGATGCAGGCGCTCAGCGGCTCGCTTGGCGCGCGCACGGCCGCCGCCATCGCGGCGGGCTGCGACGTCGCCCTGCACTGCAATGGCGACCGCGCCGAGATGGGGGATGTGATCGCCCATGCCGGCCGGCTTGGCGGCGCGTCCCAAAGGCGGGCGCAGGCGGCGCTTTCGGCCCGCCGCGAAGCCCGGACCATTGACACCGCAGCGCTCGCGGCCGAACTTGAGGCCCTGATGCGAGGAGCCGCGATTGTCTGACCCGACCCCTTTTGAGAGCGACACGCAGTCGGTCGGCGAAAGGCTGGCGGCCGAGGCGCTGATCGTCGATGTCGACGGTTTTGAGGGGCCTTTGGACCTGCTTCTGACGCTGTCGCGCACGCAAAAGGTGGATCTGCGCAAGATCTCGGTTCTGCAACTGGCAGAGCAGTATCTGGGTTTTGTCAATCAGGCCAAGGTGTTGCGGATTGAACTTGCGGCAGATTATCTGGTCATGGCCGCCTGGCTTGCCTTTCTGAAATCGCGGCTGCTGCTGCCGCCCGATCCCGCCGACGAAGGCCCCACGGGCGAGGAACTGGCCGCCCATCTGGCGTTTCAGCTTGAGCGGCTTCAGGCCATGCGTGACGCCGCCGCGCGGCTGATGGCGCGCGACCAGAAGGGGCGCGACTTTTTCGTGCGCGGCATCCCCGAGGATGTGACCCGCGTGCGCCGCGTCACCTATTCGGCCACATTGCTTGACCTGATGCAGGCCTATGCGCGTATCCGCACGCGGGACGAATTCCGCCCCTATGCGATGGACCGCGACCATATTTTCACCATGGAACAGGCGCTGGAGCGGATGCGCGGGCTGATCGGCTATGCGGGCGACTGGACCGATCTGTCCGCCTATCTGCCCGAAGGTTGGGGGTCCGACCCGGCACGCCGCCGTACCGCCACCGCCGCGACCTTCGCCGCATCGCTGGAACTGGCCAAGCAGGGCCGCATCGAACTGCGCCAGACCGATACATTCGCCCCGATAGCTATACGGCGGAAAGACACGTGAACGAACGCGACCCCCGGGAAAAAAGCCTTTTCGAAGCCCCGCCGATGGGCGAACAGGAACGCATGGTCGAGGCGATCCTCTTTGCCTCGGCCGACCCGGTCAGCGTGGCCGATCTGGCCGCGCGGATGCCCCATGGCGCCGATCCGGCCGAGGCGCTGGTGCATCTGCGCAAGCGTTATGAGGGGCGGGGGGTGCATGTCGCCCGGGTCGGCGATGCATGGGCAATCCGGACCGCCCCCGATCTGGGCTTTCTCATGCAGAAGGAAACCACCGAGACGCGCAAGCTGTCGCGCGCGGCGATCGAAACGCTGGCGATCATTGCCTATCACCAGCCCTGCACCCGCGCCGAAATCGAGGAAATCCGTGGCGTCGCTGTCAGCCGGGGAACCGTGGACCAGTTGCTGGAACTGGAATGGATCAGGTTCGGCCGCCGGCGGATGACGCCGGGCCGGCCCGTGACCTATGTCGTGACGCAAGGGTTTCTTGACCATTTCGGGCTGGAATCCGCGCGCGACCTGCCCGGGCTGAAGGAATTGCGGGCGGCCGGTCTTCTGGACAACCGGCCCCTGCCGGGGGCAAGCCTTGGCGGCGAAGAGGAAAGCGACGACCAGATCGGGCAGAGTGAACTTTTCGAGGATTGACAGGTGGTTGCGAGATGACATTGGAACGGGCGCTGCAACAGGTCCTGCGCATGGCGATGCGCAGTCTGGTCAGTGTCGGTCTGAGCAGGGGCATCGACTACGCGTCCCGGCGCGGCAAGGACCGGGCCGAGATGACGGCTGAGGAAAAGACCCGCGCGGCAGAGACGAAAAAGACCGTCGGCCGCCTCAGGCGGGCGATAAGGATGTTACGCCGGACGATGCGCTGACCGGGCCGTTCGGGCCGCCGGCCTAGCGGGCGGCAAAATGCTTGGAGAGTTTCAGGCCCTGCCCCTGATAGTTCGAGGCCAGATCGGCGCCATAGATCCGTTCCGGGGCCGAGGCCATGCGTTCATAGACCAGCCGGCCGACGATTTGCCCATGTTCGAGGACAAAGGGCGCTTCGTGACAGCGCACCTCAAGCACCCCGCGCGAGCCTGCGCCACCGGCTTCGGCCCAGCCAAAGCCGGGATCGAAGAACCCCGCGTAATGCACCCGGAATTCGCCGACCATCGCCAGATAGGGCGCCATTTCGGCGGCGCATTCCGGGGGTATGGCGATCGCCTCGCGGCTGACGAGGATGTAGAAGGCGCCGGGGTCGAGGATGATCCAGCCGGTCTCGGTGCGCACCTCTTCCCAGAATTCGGCCGGGTCATAATATCCAAGCCGGGCAAGGTCGATCACGCCGGTATGGGGTTTGGCCCGGTAACCGACAAGGGTGCCGGTCTTGGGCCTGAGGTCGACTGAAAAGCCAAGCCCGCCAGAGATCACGGGCTCTCCGCTGACGATGGGCGAGCGCGCATGGATCGCCCGAAGCTCGGTATCGGAAATAAGGGTCTGGCCCTGGCGGAAGATGATCTGCGTCAGCATCTGGCCCGCCGTGGCGATGACCGAAAAGCTTTGCGGGCAGATCTCGACATAAAGCCGGCCCCGATAGCCGTCGGGGACGCGGTCGAACTCGGTGCCCTGATCGGTGATGATCCGGGTCAGGAGGTCGAGCCGCCCGATCGAGGATTTGGCGCTGGCGGCACCGGTCATGCCCCTGGGCAGGGCAAGGTGTTCCATCAGCGGCACGACATAGACGCAGCCCTTTTCCAGCACGGCGCCGGCGGTCAGGTCGATCCGGTGCATTCCGAATTCCGCCAGCCTTTCGGCCACGCTGCGCCCCTTGCCGGCAAGAAACGAGGCACGCACCCGATGGGCGGTCGTGCCCAGCCGAAGGTCAAGGCTGGCGGGCTGTATCTGCGCATCCAGAACGGGCGCGTCGGCCCCGATCTGGCCCGAGGCGATCATCGCGCGGATCGCGGTGTCGGCAAGAACTCCGCCAGCGGTCATGCTGCGCCTTTCAATATGCGAACGCCCACCCCGGCAAGGGGGTGGGCGTTTCGGTGATGGTCGGGCCGGCGAGATTCGAACTCGCGACCTTCCGCCCCCCAGACGGACGCGCTAACCAGGCTGCGCCACGGCCCGACGCGGCGGTGTATAGGCCGATTGCGGGGGTGGGGGCAAGCGCCAAAAAGCGCGGCAGTTCGCGCGGGCATGCCGGCCCTAGCCGCGACGCGGGATGTTGCTGCCGCTGATCCGGTCGCGGAGTTTGGAAAGGCGCAGATAGACCGAGAGCAATTCGGCCTTCTTGTCGCGCGCGCGAAGCGTGTCCATCGCGCGCAGAAGGGTGGCCGCGGGCGGGTTCGCCGCATCGGCCGCCGGTTCGGGCGCCTTCGTGTCCGCCGCGGCCGTCTGCGACGCGGGCGTGTCGGGCATCGTCAGCGGCAGGACATTGTCCGGACCCCCGGCGGGCAGCGTGGGCACATCCACGTCCATGGGCGCTTCGGAAGCGGTGTCGCCGGGGTCGGGAACAAACGTGCCGGCAGCGGGGGCGGTATCGGGCGACGGTGTTTCGGGCCAGACGGTTTCCGGCGGCGCCGGGGTGGGGCGCGGACCGGTCCCTTTCGGTTTTTCCGGTTCCGCCTCTGCGAGTGGCTCGGCCACCGTCACGTTCGAATGGTCGGCCACGTGGCGCACACCCTGTTCGCGCAGTATCTTCTGAACCCCGCGAATGGTCAGGCCGTCATTGTGCAGAAGCTGCTTGATCCCGCCCAGAAGGGCGACGTCGCCGGGCCGGTAATACCGACGTCCACCGGCCCGCTTGACCGGCTTGACCTGCGTGAAACGGCTTTCCCAGAAGCGCAGGACATGCGCGGGCGTTTCCAGAAGTTCGGAGACTTCGCTGATCGTCCGGAAGGCCTCCGCGGATTTGGTCATTCTCAGCAGCCTCAGCCCTTGTTGCCGGCGGCCACGCGGTCTTTCATCAGATGCGAGGGCCGGAATGTCAGTACCCGGCGCGGATGGATAGGCACTTCATCGCCGGTTTTCGGGTTGCGGCCGACGCGCGCGGCCTTGTCGCGGACCGAAAATGTCCCGAAAGACGAGATCTTCACCGTCTCTCCACGCACCAGCGCGTCGGACATGTGTTGCAGAACGCTTTCGACCAACTGCGCGGATTCATTACGAGAAAGCCCGACTTCACGGAAAACCGCTTCGCTCAGATCCATCCGCGTTAATGTCTTTTCGCTCATGTCGTCCCCCCGTTGGTTTGCGGGAAGGATGGGGGGAATGAATTCCCAAGTCAATATCAATGGCTTGAGGCGGCTCGCTCAAGCGGTAAATCACCACCGCAGGACGACCGACCCCCATGAGAGACCGCCGCCGATGGCCTCGGTCACGATCAGATCGCCGGTTTTGATCTGTCCGCGCGCCTTGCCGACCGACAGGGCGAGCGGAATCGACGCGGCAGAGGTGTTGCCGTGGTCCTGTACGGTGACGACGACGCGGTCCATCGGGACCTGCATGCGGCTGGCCGTGGCGGCGATGATTCGCAGATTGGCCTGATGGGGCACGATCCAGTCGACATCCTCGCCCGAAAGCCCGACCTTGCCGAGCGCGGCATGGGCGGTGGCGGCCAGCTTTTCGACGGCGTGGCGAAAGACCTGATTGCCCTGCATGCGCAGATGGCCCGCGGTTCCGGTGGTTGAAACCCCGCCGTCCACATAGAGCAGGTCGCGGTAGCTGCCGTCGCTGTTCAGATCGGTCGCGAGGATTCCTCGATCCGCGGGGGTGCCGGTCCCGTCGCCCGCCTCCAGAACCACCGCCCCGGCGCCGTCCCCGAACAGGACGCAGGTCGTCCGGTCCTCGAAGTCGAGGATGCGGCTGAAGGTTTCCGCGCCGACCACAAGAACCCGGCGCGCCTGGCCCGAGGTGATCAGCGCATTGGCATTGGCCAGCGCGAAGACGAAGCCCGCGCAAACGGCCTGCACATCGAAGGCAAAACCGGATTTCATGCCGATCTTGCTTTGGATCATCGTCGCCGCGGAGGGAAAGGTCAGATCGGCGGTCGAGGTGGCGAGGATCAGCGCGTCGAGCGCGTCCGGTTCCATCCCCGCATCGGCCAGCGCCGCCGCGGCGGCCCGGGCACCCAGATCGGATGTCGTTTCGCCCTCGGCGGCAAAATGGCGCTGCTCGATTCCGGTGCGCGCACGGATCCATTCATCCGTGGTGTCGATCCTCTGTTCGAATTCGCTGTTGGGAACCACGCGTTCAGGCAGGTAGTGCCCGACACCCCGGACAACGGCACGGATGGTCATACTGCGGTTCCATCTTCTGAAGCTTTTTCGACGGCATCCTGCCCCGCCGAAGCGACCGAGGCAACCCGTGCCGCCAGACGATCCTGAAAACCGGACTGGGCCAGCCGGAAGGCCAGCTTGATCGCGGCCGAGACCCCGGTTGCATCGGCCGATCCGTGCGATTTGACCACGGTTCCGTTCAGGCCAAGGAAGACACCGCCATTGACCTGACGCGGATCGATCCGCTGGCGCAGCCGTTTCAGCGACCCGAGAGCCAGAAACGATCCGATTCGGGACGCGATGGTCGACGCGAGCGACTGGCGCAGGAAGTCTCCGACAAGCTTGGCGGTTCCTTCCCCGGTTTTCAGCGCGATATTGCCCGTGAAACCGTCGGTGACGATCACATCCACGCGGTCGGAAGGAAGGTCTCCGCCCTCGACAAAGCCGACATAGTCGAAATTGCCGGTCTCGGTCGCCTCGGCGATCATGTCCTGGGCCTGTTTCAACTCGGCCCGGCCCTTGTGATCCTCGGTTCCGACATTGAGGATTCCGACGCGCGGGCGCGCGATGCCCAGCCCGTTGCGGGCATAGGAGGCGCCCATCAGCGCATATTGCAGCAGATCGGCGGCTTCGGCCTTGATGTCGGCGCCGACGTCCAGCATGACGTTGAACCCGACGGGGTTGCGCGACGGCCAGAGGCAGGCGATGGCCGGGCGGTTGACACCCGGCAGGCGCCGCAGCCGGATCACCGAAAGCGCCATCAGCGCGCCGGTATTGCCGCAGCTGACCGCGACGGTCGCCTCGCCGTTGCGGACGCTTTCGATCGCCGACCACATCGAGGTGCCCGCGCCGTTGCGCATCACCTGACTGGGCTTGTCATCCATCGACACGACGCCTTCGGCGTTGCGGATCTGGCAGCGGCCGGCAAGCGAGGGCTGGTGCGAGACAAGCTCGCGCAGGGCAGCTTCCGGCCCGTGCAGGATGAATTCGATATCGGGGTTCCTGGCCGCCGAATTGGCCATGCCGGCGACAACCGCGGCAGCGCCGCGGTCCCCGCCCATCGCATCGACGGAAATGACAATGCGACCCGAATTCCCCCCCAAGGGCATTTCGGGTTGCGGTGTTTCCGGGTTCGGCATCTGCCGCGAGAACGCGACGCGAGCTTACGCCGCGTCTTCGTCCAGATCGACCTCGGCCGCCTGAGCGACGACTTCACGGTCATTGTAGTGACCGCAGGCGCCGCAGACGTGATGCGGGCGCTTCAGTTCGCCGCAGTTCGGGCATTCGTTCGGGTTCGCGGCGACGAGCGCGTCATGCGCGCGGCGCATGTTGCGGCGGGACCGCGTGACTCGGTTCTGAGGGACAGCCATGTCTCAACCTCGGGTTATTGGGGCTAAGCCCATGATTTCCTGTGGATTAGTCACCTGCGGACCATAGAAAGACCCGGTGCGAACCCAACGTTCAAGCGAGGCCGGGAACATACTGCGATTCCGGCCGGGCGCAAGTCTTTTCTGGGGCGATCTGACAGGAAGGGTTCACTCTTCGTCGTCACCCGCTTCGCGCGTGCCGCCAAGAAGCGCCGCAAGCCCCGCGAAGGGCTTCAGGGCGTCGTCCGTCATGGGCGTAACGCCCGCTTCGGCAAGCTGTAGCGCGGCGAATTCCACGCCCTCGGTCCTTGGGTATTGCGGCAGGGCAAGCGCCAGCGCTTCGACCATCACCGCGCCCAGATCGACCTCGGCCGGAAGCGGTTCGGCGGTGTCGTCCTCGGGCATTTCCGTTTCTTCCTCGGTGGGAAACTCCATGCTGGCAAGGTACCGGCGGAAGATCGTCTCTTCTATTCGCGTGATCACCGGCGCGAGCGTCACGATGCAGGGCTGCGTGACCGAAGCGGTCAGCGTCGCCGCCAGTTCCCAGTCGTCCCGGCCCGTGGGGCGCAATTCGCCCTGCATCCCGATCGCGTCAAGGCCGGAGAGACCCAGCGCGGCGGCGATGGCGTCACGCGCCTCGGCATCCGGCGCAAGGCGGAAGCGGGTCGGCTTTCGCGCCGGCAACTCGGCAAGCCGGAGGGGATGGGACCACGGCGGCGAGAGGTCGGCGTCAGGCTCTGGCATCATCTGGCTCCGTCTTGTGCGGCCAACTGTCCGGAAACGCACCATCCGCCTTGATGGCAGGTACCGGCATGTTGTAAGCCGGATAAAAGGCTTGAGGCTTCAAGGCAAGAGGGTGGCATGGGCAGGCTCGGCAACGGGATAAGACGCGGCGTGATCCTGCTTTTGGCAGTGTCGCTGGTCGCCTGCACGGCGGTCTATCGCAACCACGGTTATGTTCCCCGCGATGAGGACCTTGAAAAGGTCGTGGTCGGAACTTCGACCAAGCAGGATGTCGCGAACTATGTGGGCCGCCCGTCTTCGATGGGTCTTTTGACCGGGGCAGGCTGGTATTATGTCGGCAGCCGGTTCCGCAATTACGGGATGCGCGAACCGCAGGAGATCGAGCGCAACGTGGTCGCGATCAGCTTCGACGATCAGGGGATCGTCGAGAATGTCGAGCATTTCGGGCTGGAGGACGGCAAGGTCATCGTCCTTTCGCGCCGGGTGACGGACAGCAATATCAAGGGGCTGAGCTTCCTGCGTCAGCTTCTGGGCAATATCGGCAACCTGAACGCGGGCCAGCTTCTGAACAATTGACGCTGTCGCGGCGCGGGCCGGCAAGGCCCGCCGCCCTTGCCGCCTAAAGCGCCTTTGCCGCGGCCCTCAGTTCGAATTTCTGAACCTTGCCGGTCGAGGTCTTGGGCAGATCGCCGAAGATCACGCGCTTTGGCGTCTTGAACCCGGCAAGCCTTGCGCGGGCAAAGGCGATCAGTTCGGCCTCATCCGCCGACGCGCCTTCCTTCAGTTCGACAAAGGCGCAGGGCACCTCGC
>JAGRDO010000138.1 GCA_020447005.1 Paracoccaceae bacterium | reverse complement strand
GCCATCGCGCCGATGGTGATCGTGGTGCTGGGCGGGCCGCCCCTGAACCTGCCGCCCCTGATCGCCAAGGCGGTGATCGCGGCTTACCTTACCTTCTTTCCGGTCGTCGTCGGCATGGTCAAGGGGCTGCGCAGCCCCGATGCGATGCAGCTTGACCTTCTTGAGACCTACGGGGCCTCGCGTTTCCAGACCTTCTGGAAGCTGCGGTTGCCGGCCTCGATGCCCTATCTCTTCGCTTCGCTGAAAGTGGCGGTGGCCGCGGCCGTCGTGGGCACGATCGTGGCGGAACTGCCCTCGGGCGCGGTTGCGGGGCTTGGGGCGCGGCTGTTGCAGGGCAGCTATTACGGGCAGACCGTGCAGATCTGGTCGGCCCTTTTCGCCGCGGCGACGCTGGCGGCGGGTCTTGTCGTCGTCATCGGGCTGGTCGAGCGGGCGACGCTGATGCGGTTGGGGATGGCGCGATGAGCTGGCTCTGGGGCGCGATCCTTTTCTGGCTGGCGGCATGGGGCGCCAATGCGTGGCTGGCGCGGCAGCCCTTTGCCAAGGGCAGGGCGGTGCGGCTTCTCGTGCCCGCGCTTTTCGGGGTGACGCTTCTGATCCTTTGGGAGGGGATCGTGCGCGGGTTGAACGTGCCGGGGGTGATCCTGCCGGCGCCTTCGGTGATCTGGGGAACGATCAGGGCCAATCTGCCGCTTCTTTGGGGCGATTTCGTCCAGACGATCCTGAAAGGGGCGCTGTCGGGCTATGTCATCGGCTGCGGCGTGGCGATCCTGACCGCGATCGCGATCGACCGTTCGGCCTTTCTGCAGCGCGGTCTTTTGCCGGTGGGCAATTTCGTGGCCGCCCTGCCCATCGTCGGCATCGCCCCGATCCTTGTCATGTGGTTCGGTTTTGACTGGCAGTCGAAGGCGGCGGTGGTGGTCGTCATGGTGTTTTTCCCGGTACTGGTGAACACGGTGGCGGGGCTGGCGGCGACCGACCGGCTGAGCCGCGATCTGATGGCGACCTATTCGGCAAGTTACTGGCAGGGGCTGTGGAAGCTGCGGCTTCCGGCGGCCATGCCCTTCGTCTTCAACGGGTTGAAGATCGCGACGACATTGGCGCTGATCGGCGCTATCGTGGCGGAGTTCTTCGGCTCACCCATCCGGGGGATGGGGTTCCGGATCTCCACGGCCGTGGGCCAGCTGTCGCTGGACATGGTCTGGGCGGAGATTGCCGTGGCCGCGCTGGCGGGATCGGCATTCTACGGGCTTGTGGCGCTGGTCGAGAAAAGCGTCACCTTCTGGCATCCGTCGCAACGCGCGCGGGGCTGACAACAGGGAGTGAACGGCAATGAAGAAACTGATGCTTACCTTGGCTGCGGCGGGGTTGATCGGATCGGGCGCGCAGGCGGCCGATGACGTGACCTTGCAGCTGAAATGGGTGACGCAGGCCCAGTTCGCGGGCTATTTCGTCGCCAAGGACAAGGGTTTTTACGACGAGGAGGGGCTGAACGTCACGATCAAGCCGGGTGGACCGGATATCGCGCCGACCCAGGTTGTGGCCGGTGGCGGGGCCGATGTCGTGATCGACTGGATGCCCTCGGCGCTGGCCGCGCGCGAGAAGGGGCTGCCGCTGGTCAATATCGCGCAGCCCTTCAAGTCGTCGGGGATGATGCTGACCTGCCTGAAGGAATCGGGCGTCACCAGCCCGGAGGACTTCAGGGGCAAGACCCTTGGCGTCTGGTTCTTCGGCAACGAATACCCGTTTTTGTCCTGGATGGCGCATCTGGGCATTCCGACAACGGGCGGCGCCGATGGTGTCGAGGTGCTGAAGCAGGGTTTCAACGTCGATCCCCTGCTGCAAAAGCAGGCGGCCTGCATTTCGACCATGACCTATAACGAATACTGGCAGGTGATTGACGCGGGCATCGCGCCGGAAGACCTTGTCACCTTCAAGTATGAGGATGAGGGCGTGGCGACGCTGGAGGACGGGCTTTACGTGCTTGAGGACAAGCTGTCCGATCCGGCCTTCGAGGACAAGATGGTGCGTTTCGTCCGTGCGTCGATGAAGGGCTGGAAATGGGCCGAGGAAAATCCCGATGAGGCGGCGATGATCGTTCTCGACAATGACGAGACGGGGGCGCAGACCGAAACCCATCAGAAGCGGATGATGGGCGAGGTTGCCAAGCTGACCGCCGGTTCAAACGGTGCGCTCGATCCGGCCGACTATGAGCGGACGGTGGCGACATTGCTTGGCGGCGGGTCGGACCCGGTGATCACGAAAGCGCCGGAAGGGGCCTGGACCCATCAGATCAGCGACAAGGCGCTGCAGTAACACTGCCGGTTTGACGTGAAGGACGCGCGGGGGGGCACCTTCCGCGCGTTTTTCGTCGGGGCGGGCGGGTCAGCCCAGCATGATGCCCGCCACGACCATCATCAGCCCGATGGCCGAAAGAAAGAGCGCCGCGAAATTCAGCAGGATCGCGCGTTGCAGGCGGTTGCGCAGTTCGGCATCCGAAAGGCCGGCGCCCTTGGCGCGGGCGACGCGCAGGATGGTCCAGATCAGGGCCGCAAGCCCCGCCAGCGTCACGGCCGCGCCGCTCCAGATCAGCCAATCCATCTTCGCCCTCCGCCTGTCCCTGTCCCCGCCCTAGCGCGAAGCCGCCCGGCGGGCAAGTCCGCGTTCATCGGGGCTTGAAGGCCCGTGGACGAGCGTCTAGTCAGGGCACCGTCCCCGATCAGGAGTTTCCAGCGATGAACGACACCGTCACCGACGCCACCTATTCCGTTGCCGCCGAGGAGCTGCGCCAGTTCATCGAGCGTTACGAGCATCTGGAGGCGGAAAAGAAGGACATCGCCGACCAGCAGAAAGAGGTCATGGCCGAGGCGAAGGGGCGCGGTTACGACACGAAGGTGCTGCGCAAGGTCGTGGCGATGCGCAAGCGCGACAAGGACGATCTGGCCGAGGAAGAGGCGGTGCTGGAGATGTACAAGGCCGCGCTCGGGATGGTCTGATCGGGCCTATGACCGGGGCGACGGGGCGGGCGCGGGCGCGGGCGCGGGGCTGAGGAAGTTGACCCCTTCTATTGCCGCGACCTCGGCGCAATCGGCGTCGTAGATTGCCGTCAACTGTTCGACAAGATCATCGGTCCAGCCCGGCAATTCGACCGACATTTCCAGTTCATCCGGCCGGGAATATTTGTCGAGAAAGGCCGAGGTGGCGCGGCGGCGCTGGGCGATGCTTTGTGGCGGATGCGATTCGAAGAAGGCCTTGAGCCGGGTCAGCCCGTCTTCCGTCATCACCTGGGCGAGAACATCGAAATCGGCGGAAAGCTCATCCTCGGGGCCAAGCCCGGCCACCGCGCGAAGAACCTCGGGCCAGAGGAGCGGCGTATCCTCATCGCACCAGACGGTCAGCGCGGCCGAGGGGACGGTCTCGAAAACCTGCCGGATGGCGGGCGCCCAGCGCAGCGAAAGCGGATCGACATCCCCCATCAGCGCGTCATAACCGCCGTCGTTGATCTTTGTCACCAGCGCCGGGATCAGCGAGGCGGGGTTGCGCAGCGCAAGGAAAAACACGCTGTCTTCCTGCGGGAAGATATTGGAATAGGCCACGACCCGATGATGCAGGTTGGTGTAGAGACCCTGTTGCGAGATGGCCTGCGCGGGAAAGCAAAGCAGGTTTTCGTGGCTGAAGATCAGATGGTGCGGCAGATCGCCCTCGAGCACGGAATCGAGCAGGATCTGCTGGGCGTCCGGCCCCGCCGGCGCGCCGCGCAACGACCGCGCAAGCCGTGGCAGGATCTGGCGGTAAAGGCGCGGGGCGGGAACGGCCAGTCCCGCCGCCTCAAGCACGCCCCTGTCTTTCATCAGGCCGCGAACGAGCCGTTCGTCGTCGGTGCCATGCACCCCCAGATGGTAAGATATCCGCATCGTTGACGTCTGCCCTGCTTTTTATTGCCTGTTGCGGCAGCGATTGCGCTGCACCGGCTTCGGCCAGAGCCTATACGCGCTTGCTGGACAGGGAAACCGCTTTCCTGTAACCGCGCGGGGTATGACCGACGAAAACGCTCAGTTAAGTGTCGCGGCGCGCGGCTGTTCCACCCTCGGGCGCGGCGGCGGCCATGGCTGGGCGCTTTTGGCCTTGGGCATCGCGGGTGTCATCATCGTTCCGATCGCCGCGGTCGTCTGGCTGGCGCTGCATCCGGTCGACAATATCTGGCCGCATCTTCTGGCGACGACATTGCCGCGTTACGCGGGCAATACGGCGGTGCTGACGCTGGGCACGGGGATTCTGGCCGCGGCCATGGGGGCCGGGGCGGCGTGGCTGGTCAGCATGTACCGCTTCCCCGGCGCCCGGTACTGGGAATGGCTCTTGCTGCTGCCCCTGGCGATTCCGGCCTATATCGGCGCCTATGCGCTGGTCGATTTCCTTGACTATTCGGGTCCGGTGCAGGCGGTTCTGCGCCGGGTCATGGGCTGGAGTTCGGCGCGGGACTACTG
Organism: Paracoccaceae bacterium; assembly: GCA_020447005.1. Lineage (GTDB taxonomy): Bacteria > Pseudomonadota > Alphaproteobacteria > Rhodobacterales > Rhodobacteraceae > Albidovulum. The sequence goes on along the minus strand of JAGRDO010000138.1, from coordinate 7,823 downwards.
GTTTCCGCAGATCCGGTCGCGCTGGGCGGCGGTGATCGTGCTGTCGGCCGCCCTTTACCCCTATGTCTACATGCTGGCGCGGGCGGCCTTCCGCGAACAGTCGGCGGGCAGCTATGAGGTGGCGCGCGCCCTTGGGGCGGGGCCCTTCGCCCTGTTCTGGCGCGTGGGGCTGCCTCTGGCGCGGCCCGCCATCGCGGCGGGGGCGGCCATCGCGATGATGGAAACGGTCAACGATTTCGGTGTCGTCGACTATTTCGCGGTGCAGACCCTGACGACGGGCGTGTTCAGCGTCTGGCTGGATGCGGGCAATGCCGGCGGCGCCGCCCAGATCGCCTGCGTCATCCTGGCGGTGATCCTTGCCCTTGTGGCGCTTGAAAAGGCCGGGCGGCGGCGATCGCGCTATTACCGTTCGGCGCGCCAGCCCCGGCCCGTCATCCGGCAGGAGCTGACCGGCTGGCCCGGCTGGGTCGCGGCGGCGCTTTGCGCGGTGCCGGTTCTTGCCGGTTTCGTGCTGCCGGTGGCCGTGATCGCGTCCCATGGCCTTGCGGCGGGCGCGGACTGGTTCGGCCCCGCTCTGGGCCGGGCGCTGGCCCATACGCTGGTCACCGGGGGCGCGGCGGCGGCCCTGACGGTTTCCGCGGCGGTCCTGATGGTCTACGGGCTTCGCATGGCGCGGCGCGGCATCGCGCGCGTGGTCATGCCGGTCACGACGATCGGCTATGCGGCGCCGGGCGCGGTGCTGGCGGTGGGGATCCTGATCCCGCTGGCCGCGCTGGATCACCGGCTGGCGGATGCGGTCCTGTGGGCCACGGGGCGCGATCCCGGGCTGATCCTGACCGGATCGGCCGCCGCCATCGTCCTGGCCTATGTGATACGGTTCTTCGCCATCGCGCAGGGGGCGACGGATGCGGCCCTTGGCCGGGTGCCGCCGTCGCTGGCCATGGCCGCCCAGTCGCTGGGGCGCGACCGCGCGGGGACCCTGCGGGAGGTCTATCTGCCGCTGATGCGCGGGTCGGTCGGCACGGCGCTTCTCCTAGTATTCGTCGATTGCGTGAAAGAGCTTCCCGCGACGCTGCTCCTGCGGCCCTTCAACTATGAAACGCTCGCGACACGGGTGCATGACAAGGCCAGCCTTGAAAATCTGGCCGAGGCCGCCCCGCCCGCGATCCTTGTCATTCTGGTGGGGCTTTGCGCGGTCGCGCTGCTGGCGCGCGGCATCGCGGGGCGGCGCGACTAGTCACGCGCCCCCCTTGCGCGACGCCAAAAGCGGATTTATGTCGGGACGCGTGCCCCTATAGCTCAGCTGGTAGAGCATCTGATTTGTAATCAGAGGGTCGGCGGTTCAAGTCCGTCTGGGGGCACCAGATTTCCATCTTGGCGGAAGAGGGCCGGAGTGATGCCGGTTGAACGTGCGCGGGCGGCGCGCATGAAATGAGCCGCGCAGGTGGCTGCGCGGCTCGCTTGGGTACAGCAGATCGTTCGGGTGGGTGGCTTAGCCGCTGCACTCAGGATGTTCGATGATGTCGCGCGGGTCGTCGCAACCCGAACCGCCCGGAACACGCGGTTTGCGCCGCTTGGAAACGTCGTCCTGATGATCGATCAGGCCGATGCCGGTGTCGAGGGAGATGCTTGCCGATACGGGAACCGTATAGGACAGGATGACGAGGGTTGCGGTCGTCAGGGTCAGAAATTTCTTCATGGTCGTTCCTCCGGGTGTTTGTTCTGTGGTGTTGGGTTGTGGTGGGTCGTCCGTCTGCTGGTGAAATCAGCCCGTTCAGCATCATCGCGGGGCCGCCGCTTTGCCATTGACCAAGGTCCGCCGAATTCGGGGCGGGCGGCGGGACAATGGTCGGTAGGGAGGCCGGACCATCGGCGATCGGCGATCGGCGCGGCGGCCGGTGGCACGGCGCGGATGCGAAAGCGCGCTTTCGGCGCCCGGGGCCAGATTGCCCGACCAAGGTCCGATGACATGAGGCGACCAAGGTCCGACAGTCGGTCAACTGAGGTCCGCGCGCGGGCCAAAGAAGTCCTGCGGGGGTTTCGCGACGGCGCGAGCGGGATCATGGATGAAAAGGCAACGCCGGATGGTCTGGCGGGAATTTCAGGGAAGACTGCGATGAACAAGGAAAAGGCGATCGTTTTCACACTGAGGCTGGGCGGAACGCTCGGCATGGCGGTTCTGTTTGCGGCATCGCCGTTTTCGGTCCGTGTCGAGCAGGGCCTGACCCTTCCGTCACTGGCGATCCCCGCCGCGCTTGCCAGCAACAGCGGTTCGGGCGGCGGCGGCAACAGCGGTTCGGGCGGCGGCCATGACGACGACGATCACGACGACGATCATGGCGGCGGCGATGACGATGACCACGACGACGATGACGACGGCGACGACGACGATGACAGCAGCGACGACGGCACGTCCAGCGGTGACGGCACCTCGTCGGGCCCTGTCGGCGACGGCGCCACTGTCGTGAAGCTTGAGATCTCGTCCTCGGGCATCGAAGTGACCTATAGCGACGGTTCGCGCGAAGAGATCGAGAACGGCCGTTACGAGGCCAAGGACAGCTCTGGGCGCACGATTGTCGAGCGTGCGGCGACACAGGCCGATATCGACCGGCTGAACGCCCTGCGCTAGGCTTGAATAAAAACGGGTTCGGGGGATCGCGCGGGCCAAGTCGGCTGCGCGATCCTTCTGTACGAAGGGGAAGGTCTTGGGCCGGATCGGAACATTCCTGCTGATCCTGACATTGGCGCCGGTATTTTGGGCCACCGCGCCGATCGAGAGCTTTTTCGCCAAAGACACGCATCAGGCGGCCATGGCCAAGAATGGCTCCAACTCGGGGTCCGGCAGCAGCAATTCCGGCAGCGGAAGTTCGAGCAGCGGCAGCGGAAGTTCCGGAAGCAGCAATGACGATGACGACGACGATGACGACGACCACGGCGGTTCCGGTTCCGGCGGCAGCGGCGGCAGTGGCAGCAGCGGCAGTGGCAGCGGCAGTGGCGGCAGCGGTTCGCCGGGTTCGGCCGCCGGCGCCAGTGCCGGGCAGGCGGCCCTTTTTCTGAATGACAGCGGAATTCATGTGCAATTCGCCGACGGGCACAGCGAACGCATCCGCGCGGGGCGGTTCGAGATGCTGGACCAAAGCGGCCGGGTCGTCGCCGCCCATATCGCGACACGGCAGGACGAACGGCGCCTGAAGAATGCCGAGCGGTCGCTGGCCCGCAACGGCCGCAAGAGCGGTATCTATCTGGTGGCCGAGATCGATGCGCGCACCGGCGATGTCGATCTGGTCGATTACAGGGGCTGGCGGGAAACCCTTTCGGGGGGGCGCTATCTGCTGAGCGATCCGAACGGGCGCACGGTCACGCGGCGCCCCGTGACCGCCGCCGACGCGGCCCGCCTGCGCGAGATCCTGCTTCTCGACTAGGGCGGTGCAGGGCGGGCGCGCGCGCCGCGCCTACTGCTTCCAGTGGTCCCTGGCGATGACCGCCGCCTCGACCCGGTTTCGGGCGTGCAGCTTTTGCAGGATCGATGTCATGTAATGCTTGACCGTCTTTTCCTGAAGGTCGAGCGCGAGGCCCACTTCCTTGTTGCTCTTGCCTTCCGCGACCAGCTTCAGGATATCCTCTTCGCGCTTTGACAGATCGTCGAGCGGGTTCGGAGCCTTGCCGCCGGTTCCGTCGCGCATGGCGTTCAGGATGCGCCCGGCAAGGGTGGGGGTCACATAGGTCTGGCCCCGGCTGAAATCCTTGACGATGGTGACCAGATCGCGCGAGCCGATCCCCTTGAGAAGGTAGCCGCTGGCCCCGGCCTTCAACGCGCGCAGGACATCGTCATCCTCTTCCGACACGGTCAGGATCGCGACCCTTGGCGGATCGTCAAGGGCACGGATGCGGCGCAGGGCCTCGATCCCGCCCCCGCCGGGCATCGAAAGGTCCAAAAGCACCAGATCGGGCCTGTGCTGGCGGGCCAGGCGCACCGCGCTGTCGGTATCGCCGCCTTGCGCGACGATTTCGATTGCGGGATCGTCCGCCAGAGCGCGCGCCACACCCTCGCGGTAAAGCGGATGGTCGTCGATCACCACGATGCGGAAGGTTTCGCTGTCACTCATGCCGTCTCCAGTTCCATGGCAAGTTCGGCGCCGCCTTCGGGAAGGTTGCGCCGGGTCAGGGTTCCGCCAAGGCTTTCGACCCGGTCCTGAAGACCCGAAAGCCCCATGCCGTGATCGCCCCCGTCGTCGGTCCTGCCGACGGCGCCAAAGCCCGGCCCCCGGTCGCGCACGGCAAGGCGCAGACGCCCGCCGGAATTCGTCAGCCGCACATCCTGCCCCCTGCCTTCGGCATGGCGCCAGGCATTGTTCAGGCCTTCCTGCGCGAAGCGGTAGAGGCAGATCTTGATCGCCGGGGAGAGCGTGGCGCCCTCGGCCACGTCGCAGGTGAACGCGACCTCGGTTCGCGAACGCGCCTGATGGGCCTCGACCACGCCCCGGACGATTTCGCAGGCCCCGCGATTCGCGATATCGGGCAGCGAAATGCCGCGCGAGATGGTGCGCACCTCGCGGATCGCGTCCTTGACGGCGCGTTCGATGGCGTCGATTTCGGGGTTGGTGCCGACCGCGTCGCGCAGCTTGTCGAGCCGAAGCGCCGCAAAGCCCAGAAGCTGGGCCGGACCGTCATGCAGATCGCCGGCAAGGCGGCGCAGGGCCTGATCGTTCATGGCCGAGCTTCGCGCCGAGGCGCTTTGCACCCTTTCGCGCAATGTCCGGTTGTAATCGGAAAGCGCCGCAAGGTCGTGCATCCGTTCGTCGAGCGCGTGTCGTTGCCTTTCGATCGTCCGGCTGCCCCCCAGTACGATCAGATAAAGAAGCGCGCCGATCGCGCTGAAGACCGCGGCGACGGTGACCCAGGCGTTGCGCCGCGCGGCGGTCAGGTCGATTTGCAACTGGGTCGCGTTTTCATAGAACTCGGCCACGCCGATCACCTTGCCGGACCAGACCTCGCGGATCGGGCTGTAGATCTCCAGCAGCGGAATGCCAAGCGCGAGTTCGCCCTTGTCCTCTTCGTCGTTGAGGTCTTCGAACGACGCATGAACGACACCGTTCAGCGCGCTGGAAAGGCCGGTGGAAATCTCGAATGACTGCCCGGTCAGATGCGGATCGCTGGCATAGACGATCCGCCCGCCGGGGGTCCAGAGCTTGTAGGAGACGACGCGGTCGCCGAAGGGGCTGCCCTTGAAGATCTCGTCAAGGGCGCGTCGGGCGCCGGGCGAAAGCCGGTCGGCTTCGGCGATATCCTGGCTGAGCGGGGCGATGATGCTGTCGATATATTGTGCAGAGGTCAGGGCGGCGTTGCGGACGACGCTTTCCTCGATCCGGAGCGCGACCGTGCGGCCTACGAGGATCATCGACAGGACGATCACGATCCCGCCCGCCAGCGCGAATTGCGCGGCGAGGGACAGGGATCTGGCTTTTTCGACGGCGCGCATCATCATTCGGACCTGCATGGTCCATAACATATCTTCGATTTGGGCGGACAGGGTAACGGGCTTTGGTCTGATCATGGCGCGGGGCGGGCGGAAAATTCTGCATGGGGTCGCGGTGCGGCGGGGCGCATGCCTCTGGTAAAGCGCCCCGTGTCGCGGAAACTGGGGCCGTGCGATTCGCCGGACGAAACTGTGCCGGCCGTGCCGGGAACAGGACCGGGAACAGGACCGGGAACAGGAACAGGAACAGGAACGGGGACAGGAACAGGATGAGCGGTACATTTGCGAAGCGTCTGGCGGATTTGCGCGGGGTGATGGCGCGAACCGGGACCGATCTGGTCGCCATCGGCCCGTCGAGCCACATGCAATGGCTGGCCGGGCTTAATCCGCATGGCGACGAGCGGCCGGTGATGTTGCTGGTCTCGGCCGGATATGCCGGTCTTCTGATGCCCGCGCTCAATGCCGCGTCATGCCGTCAGCATACCGACCTGCCGTTTCACGAATGGCGCGATGCCGAAGGGCCGGAGGCGGCGCTGGCGGGTCTTCTGACCGCCTGCGGCGCGGAGGGGCCGGGGCTGTCGGTGGTGCTGGACGAGACCATGCGCGCGGATTTCGCGCTGCGGCTTCTGGGGGCGATGAAGGCGCCCGGGCACAGGTTTACCGGCGATACGGTAGGTGCGCTGCGCGCGGTCAAGGATGACGAGGAATACCGGCTTTTGAAGGCCAGCGCGCTGCTTAACGATGCGGCCATTGCCGCGGGGTTCGATGCCCTTGTCGAAGGCATGCGCGAGCGTGACGTCGCGGAGGTGATCCTTGGCCATTACGCGGCCCACGGCGCGGAGCCGGGTTTTTGCGCGGTGGCCTTCGGGGGCAATGGCGCCTTTCCGCATCACCACACCGGCGACACGGTGCTGACGCGCGAAATGGCGGTGCAGATCGACGCGGGCTGCCGTCTGGGCGGCTATCCGTCCGACATGACGCGCTGCGGCTGGTTCGGCACGCCGCCCGGGGACTATCTGCGCGTGGCCGATGTGGTCGAGCGGGCGGTCAGGGCGGCGCTGGGCGCCGCGCGGCCCGGTGTCACGGGCGCGGATGTCGACCGCGCGGCGCGCGCGGTGATCGAAGAGGCGGGTTACGGCGATCATTTCCCGCACCGGACCGGCCACGGGCTGGGCATCGATATCCACGAGCCGCCCTATATCGCGGCCACCAATCCGGCCCCTCTGGCCGAGGGCAATGTCTTTTCCATCGAGCCGGGGATCTATTTCGCCGGCCGTTACGGCATCCGGCTGGAGGATATCGTGATCCTGCGCGCGGACGGGCCCGAGATCCTGTCCGCGATGCCGCGCGACATCGTGATCCGGGGCTGACAGGGGCGGGGGGGGGGGGGGCGCCCCCCACCAACCGCCCCCGCCGCCGTCTTGTGGTTACTGACGATCTGCGTTGTTATGCCCGTCCGCACAGGATGCGGCGGAAGGCTTGGGGAGGGTGAGCGCGTGGGGGACTACCCGGAACTTTATGTCCTGCGCCACGGCGAGACCGAGTGGAACAGGATCGGCCGGATGCAGGGGGCGCTCGATTCGCCCCTGACCGGGCTCGGGCGTGCGCAGGCCGCGCGGCAGGGTGAGATTCTGGCCGCATCCGGGGTAACGGCGGCGAGCCATGCCTTTCGGGTCAGCCATCTTGGCCGGGCGCGGGCGACGGCGGAAATCGCGCTTGGGGCGCTTGGCGCGGAGGCGGAGATCGACGACCGTCTGGCCGAGATCAGCCTTGGCCCCTGCAACGGTCTGACGCGCGCCGAGATTGCCCGGCGGTTTCCCGGACAGGGCGACGATCTTCATCCCTTCTTCTGGTATGACCGGGTGCCGGGGAGCGAGGGGTTCGCCGCCGTCGAGGCGCGGATTGCGGCGTTTCTGGGCGGGTTGAGGGGGCCGGCGGTGATCGTGACCCATGGCGTGATCTCGATCTTTCTGCGCGGCATCGTGCTGGGGCTTGATCTTGACGGGATGGCCGAACTGCCCGGCGGGCAGGGGGTGGTCTACCGCGTGAAGGACGGGGTGCAGACCCGGCTGGAGTGAGCGCCCGATGCGGCGCGCGGGCATGGCGGCGCCGGGCCGAACTTTTCCTTTGCGGAAATCGCTTCGGCGCGCTTGACGGGGCAAGCCGTCATGCCTATTACGCATTCCACGCTCGGGCGGCGATCCGGGCGGATGGATGCGGTTGTAGCTCAGTTGGTTAGAGTACCGGCCTGTCACGCCGGGGGTCGCGGGTTCGATCCCCGTCCACTCCGCCATATCTAGGGTTAAACGGGGTATCATTCGATACCCCGTTTTCTTTTCCGACTTTG
>JAGRDO010000137.1:7347-8638 GCA_020447005.1 Paracoccaceae bacterium | reverse complement strand
CCTCGGCATCACCCGGCCCAGTGCCACCACCCGCCGCCTGCGCGGGCAACCCCGGCCGCCGGAAGTCCAGACCCAGTTCCGCCTCGCGTTTCCGTTCCGCAGCAATTTCCCGGTCGACCTGCTCGGCGTCGTATCCCCGCTCGGCGATGGCCTGTGTGCGAGATTTCAGGCCCGCCTCGATCTGCAGGATCTCGGCCGCGGCATCCTTGGCCGGGTCGATCCAGTCCCATTTCGTGGGAAGCCAGTCGCAGGCGAGGTAAGCGCGCCGGTCGCTGGCATAGCTCGGCAGGTCGATGGCGCCCGCCAGTACGGCCATATCCATCCAGCGGGTCCAGACCGCGCGGCAGAGCTGATAGACCATAACAGAATGCTGGAAGGCCGAGATGCGGCGGCGAAAGTCGACAAGCGCGATCCGGGTGTTCGAGAAGTTCCCCTTCGCCGTGTCACCGGTCAGATACCCATAGGGCACGCCCAGCGCGGCGCCGATCTGAAGGAGTGTGCGGTACTGTAAGGGCTCATAGGTGGACCCGGAATCCGGCGTCGAGGGCGTGGTGACATCCTCGCCCGGGTCAAGGCGCACCACCTGACCGGGTTCGACCTCGAGATCGTCTTCGGCCGGATCGAGGGCAGTTTCCGGAGCGGGGGAGGTGATGAACATGGCAAACATCGCCGCGGTTTTCTTCCGCTCCAGTTCCGCGTCGTCGTAGAGATCGAGGGTGAACAGCTTCACCACGGCCGCGGCGAAGCGCGATACGCCGCGCAGCTGCCCCGCCTCGACGGGGTCCAGGATGTGGATCACCTCCGAGGCTGGAACCCTGACGGTTTCGCCGATGAGCCCCGGATCGGTCATGTCGCCCGGATGGCGGCGCAGGAAGTGGTAGGCCACGCGCCGCCCGATCCCGTCGAACTCGATCCCCTGCCGGATTGACCCCGCGCCGGGCAGGACGCGGGTCATGTCCTGTGGCAGCATTTCCGAGGGCAGCATCTGCAACTGCATCGGCACGGTCAGCCCGTCTTCCGGCCGCCGCATGCGGATGCGCAGGAAGACCTCACCCGCCAGAAACACCTCGCGGGCCGCCCGGCGCTGGAGGCCGAAGAAGTCGGTCAGCCCCTCGGCATCCGCCTCGTCGGTCCAGGCGAGCCAGAGCTTCTGCAATTCCTCCTTCCTGGCGGGATCGGTGATCTTTGACGAGGGCTTGATCCCGGCGCCGACGACATGGTTCGCGAAGGCATCGACCGCGTTGGCGGCATAGCCGTTGTTGCGCACGAGCCAGCGCGCCCGGGCGGTGAT
>JAGRDO010000137.1:6960-7339 GCA_020447005.1 Paracoccaceae bacterium | reverse complement strand
GATCAGCGTGTTCACATGCGCCCGGGTGGCCCGGAAGCCCCGCGCGTGACCGATCTGATCGAACGCTACTGCGCCGAGCATCTGCCGAAACTGTCCGCCCGCAGCGCGGCGGACCAGCGATCAGCGCTGGCCAAGATGGTGGAACCGGTCTGGGGCCGGAAGCTGGTTACGGAAATCACGCCGACCGATGTCGACAAGCTGCTGACGAAGATCGCGGACGGTAGGGCGCGACCGCACAAGGAAAAGCCCAACAACCGTGCCCGCAAGCTGCAGGGGGCCAAGCCCACGCCGGTGCGCGCCAACCGGATCGGGGAGGTGCTGCGCAAGATGTTCACTCTGGCGGTCCAGTGGGGTTGGTGCGAGGACAACCCCGCCCAGC
>JAGRDO010000137.1:2726-6864 GCA_020447005.1 Paracoccaceae bacterium | reverse complement strand
CGGCGCGCGGCCGACATCATCCGCATGTGCATGCTGACCGGCGCGCGGCTGGGCGAGGTGCGGCAGTCCCGGTTCGAACAGTTCAACCTCGAGCACATGAGCTGGTCGAAGCCGCCCACGATGACGAAGCAGCGCCGCGCCCACCGCGTGCCAATCTCTGACGAGACCGCCGCCATTGTGCGCCAGCGCCTGCTGCTGGTGCCGAAGGGCTCACCGTGGCTCTTTCCCGGCGATACGCCCGGCCAGCCGGTGCAAGAGGTGCGGCGGTTCTGGGCGCAGGTCCAGAAACAGTGCGGGCTGCAGGACGTCCGGATCCACGACCTGCGCCACACCTTTGCGTCCTTGCTGGTCAGCGGCGGTGCCTCGCTGGAAATGATCGGCAAGCTTCTGGGTCACAGCCAGATGCAGACCACACTGCGCTACGCCCACCTGATGGATTCGCCCCTGCGCGCCGGGGTGGACGCAGTGGCCAGCGCCTTCCGTCCGAAGCCTCGGCTGATCCATGACGCGGACGATCAGGGCGGCCGAAAGACCGCCTGATTGGGGCCAGCACGGACCCGGATCATCACGCTTCCTCTCGCCGCAGCGCCCTCCATATTGGCGTGATCCGTCGCCGGATGCTGCGGCTGTCGGGCATCTTTTTGCCATCCGACTGTTCGGCAAACCAGTCCTGCATCTCGGCGATCAACTCGGCTTGGGTTGAGGGCAGGCCACGATCATGGATGCGCTGAACCAGCGCGACGGTCATGCCCTCCCAGTCATATGGCGTGCTGGCACCTGGCCCCGCCGCCACCCGTCGCACCATGTCGTTCTCTTCCTCGAAGGCATGTACCTCATCGGCCATGACCATCATGTCCGCGACCGCCACCGTGACCCCGCCGACAGGATCGGTAATGATCTGCCACTGGCCCCTCTCGCCCGTCATGATCCGGCGCACCACGCCCTCGGTCGGGCCGGTCCCGCAGCGGCGGAACAACGGCATCAAGTCCATCGGCGAGATGACCACCCGACCGGCAACGATCTCCTCGCCGCAACGCACCAGGCCGATGCCGGTCATGATATGGAACTTGCCCGCCGCGGCCCAGCCTGCGACGTCGGCGATGTTGCAGCCCCAGCGGGCCGTGACTTCCTGAAGGGTGTAGTAAACGCGGGGCGGCAAAGCCATGACAGATCATCCTCACATGAACCGAGGACGGGCCGAACTCATACCGCCTGCAGCCCGTGCCGAGGGCGGCACGGGTTAAGTGATCGGGCGCAACGACACGAGAGGCGCCGAGGCGCCGTCAGTCAGAGCGACGGGTGTTCCGATAGACCTGTTATGCTTTTGGTTGAGGGCTGCTCTCCTCAATAGTGCACCGTGCCGCGGGCTTCGATTCGGGGCAAGAGGTTGGGCGAAGGAAGCTGTGGACAATCACGAACAAGCGCATGAGCGACAGTCAAGCGGCGGGCGGTCTGTCAGCATTTGCCTTTTTTTCATAAGGATAGCCGGCGCGTGACGGGCCCATGATATCTTCGGCGTGTTCGCCCAAGTTCTGCCATCCAAAAGTGTGATCGATGGGAGCGTCGCGACTACGCTGCATCGCCGTGATGCCCAGAAAGAGGACCCTCTATGGAGCCTACCTGCTTGTGACCATTGGGAAATGTGTGCCACCTTGCCAGAGACAGGAATCAGCCTAGGGAAGACCGTGAACAGGGAGCGCATGCCTCACAAAACCTTTTCCCTGGAGAACAATCCATTTCGAGTTCTCAAAGCCAATTATAGATCATCTGCAGCTGAAATCTCTGACCTTGTCGAGGATGCGGAACTTGATGGTCTTCACCACGAAGATGAATTGCAGACGGCTCGTCAGGCCCTCGTCACTCCGAAGTCACGCCTGCTTTTCGAGCTGTCGTGGTTGCCCGAGCTGAGCCAGCTCCAAAAGAGCAAACTCGAGGAGCTCTTGCGCCAGGCTGACCCGGCCGTCATTCTGACCCAAATTGATCACTTTCCGGATCTGGCAAGAGCGAACATCGCTGCACACCTCTGCTCCAAGGGGAATGCCTCAATTGAGGTCGTGCATTCATTGGCTCAAAGTTGGGATGAGCTTGATGAGGCCCACCTCCTCAAGTTCTTGAATGAGGAACGTCGCTCATCTGGTTTCCCAGCGGTGGAAGCCAACCAGCTTCGGGACGGATTGAGGGATATCCGCCAGCGCCATGCCGCTGCCGCTGCGAACTGGATATGGTCGCTGCCGCTTCCAGGGAAAAGGATGAATGAACTTGTAGAACAGGAGCTGGAGAGGAATCCCGAAGGATCGTTCCTTCGGCATCTTGTCGAAGTGTATGACAAGGAGAGTGAACCTCATCTTGCAGTTATCAAGGAGTCCGTACTTACTGCGACCGCGGCGGCCAGGAAGGTCTCGGCTGATTTGCCTCAACATATCAAGGAAATTGAGAGACTCCTTGAAGCGTGGGATTCTATAAATCAGCCAGTCCAAGTCTATTCGCAGTTTCGAGGTCAGGAGGAAGGACGCTCCAAGCAATTATATGAGATCGTCCGAAAGTTGTGCCTTGAGCTTGCCAATGATCACGGTCGCTATGAGGAGGCGTTGAGGCTTTCGAGCGCTCTCCTGACAACCTTTCCAGAGCTTGAGTCGGTAGCGGAGTCGCTCAAAGAGGACATAACCGCCCTCGAGTCCTTGTCCCAGCAGAAGAAGATCTCCGACAAACTGGATCCTCTTGTTGAGGCCTGCGAGCGCGCGAAGAAAAACGCATCGAGCTTCGGTAATGCCCTGAGGTCTGATGGATTTTCCGAGAGCGGTGGCAAGATTCTGACTGATGTCGTGAAATCCTTCAACGATGCGCGGAAGTCTCTTCCAGAGCCTGGAGTTGCCTACCTCATAGTGCGGGATTTGGCACTGTCGCTCAATAACGAAAGCAACGATCCGCAGTCTGCATTTCTCTTGGTTGATGGCCTGATTGACCTTGGCAGCGGCAAGGGGCCCAAGGAGGTCCTCGAAAAGCTGCGGGAAGAAAGAGCTATCCTGCACAAGAACTGGAAGATGAAGGAGCTGGAGCGCCAAGGTGGAAATCTGAATGGGATGCTTAGGGTCGTCGATGACATGCTTGTCTTCGCCAGCCCTGCGGACCGTCGAGATTTGGAGAAGCTCAAGTCCAAGATTGAAGGTAAGAGGTTTGCCAAGAAAGCAAAGTTCGTGCTCTTTGCAGGGATCGGTGCCGTCATTCTCTATTTCGTCCTGATGGATGAGTTCAGCAAACCTGCATCCAGGACTACTTACAGCCCGCCTGTTTCAGAACGAAGCACGGCAGCGGCACTGCCGAGCGTTTCAGATCCGTATCAAGAGGACATGCCGCCGGTGGGAACTGGGCGATCTTTGACTCGCAACCAAGTCAGATACTGTATCTTCCAGGGTGTTCGCCTTGACTACATCCGCCCATTGACCACGACCAACAGCCAAATAGACAGGTTCAATGCTATGGTGGCCGATTTTAACGCCCGCTGTGGGAGTTTTCGCTACACATCAGGAGTACTTGAGGCTGTAGAGCGAGAGGTAGCGGGTAGAAGCGCTGCGCTAAGAGCAGACGCGCAGAGGATTGTGAGCTCGTGGTAGGGGATCTAGAGATATCGGGAGTCGATCAGGAGTTGGTCGCACGTCTTTGTGTGGAGTACTGGAAGCTCGTCAGGGCTAGCCAGCGTGCAGCCCAACAAATGCCAGACAAGGATGGAAAGCGCATGGCGGCTCAGGTAAAATTCTCTGATCTGCAGCTTACGACTATCTCTGGACAGCTTGGCTTGAACCTCGTTTCTTTTGATGGTGAGCCATTTGCCGCCGGAATGCCCGCATCGGCAGACAACGGAGAGGACTTCAGTGAGGACGACGATCTCGTTGTCGCCAAGACGCTGGAGCCTGCCGTCGTGCGAGAGATGAAGGTGGTCCACAAAGGACGGGTTCTCGTTGCGAGGCGCAGCGATGAAGAACAGGAGGAATAGCTTTGTACCTGGGCATTGATCTCGGAACGTCCAATTCGGCGGTCGTGGGCAACATCAATGGGTCAACGAGGCTCTTCAAGACTTCAGATGGCTCTGATGTCCTTCCGAGCGTGATCTACCTAGACAAGCGTGGGCATCGGTTTGTTG
>JAGRDO010000137.1:0-2698 GCA_020447005.1 Paracoccaceae bacterium | reverse complement strand
ACGTCGCGGCCGGGTTCAAGCGGCTGATGGGCACCAAAAGCCCGGTTCGAATTGGAGGCCAAGAGTGGTCTCCCGAGGAATGCAGTGCGGAGATCATCAAGACTCTTGTCGGGCAAGCTCTAACTGAGAGCGGCGAGCGAATGATTGAGGGGGCGGTGATTACTATTCCCGCGGCCTTCAACCAAATGCAGAGTGAAGCAACGATCACCGCGGCGAGGATGGCGGGCCTAGAGAGAGTGAGCCTTCTCCAAGAACCGGTGGCTGCGGCGATGGCCTCAATCGCGCACAGCAAGCAGAAGGACGGGGTCTTCCTCGTCTATGACTTGGGTGGCGGAACCTTCGACGTCGCTCTTGTGATGAGTACAGGCGGTGCAGTGACTGTGGTTGCACATGAAGGCATCAACATGCTTGGCGGTCGGGACTTCGATCGCATCGTGTTTGATAGCGTGGTGCGTCCATGGCTTCTCGACAACTTTTCGTTGCCGCCGGACTTCCAGAAAGAGCCAACGTACAGTCATCTCTCGACAATCGCACATCGCGCAATCGAGAAAGCAAAGATTCAGCTTTCTGCCTCGGAAACGGCCTCAATTTTCGCAAGTGAGGACGAAGTTCGTGCCGCTGATCAGGACGGAGAGGACATTTACCTGTCCATAGATTTAACCCGCGGACAGCTTGTTTCACTCATAGGGGGCCGCCTCGAGGATTCGATTGATCTGTGCAGAAAAGTCATAACAGAAAATGGATACAGCCATGAAGACATTTCCCGCATTGTGCCAATTGGCGGCCCATCAAAGATGCCAATTGTTAGGGAAATGCTTCAGTCCCAACTCGCGATTGAAGTGGAGCAGGGTCTTGATCCCATGACCGCTGTCGCGGTGGGCGCCGCGATATTTGCAGAAAGCAGGCAGTGGGAAGGCGATCAGTCTGCCCGTAAGACGAGTCGTGGTCAGGAGACTGTAACCGGTACGATCTCGCTGACCGTGGATTTCAAGTCGAGGATCGCGGAAGACAGTGCCCGGATTAGAGTAACACCTACCTCTGAGGTTCCTAGCGGGTTTGAGATCGAAGTCGTGGACGAAGCTGGCGGTACGACTGGTCGGAAGCCATTTGACGGGGTCGTGAATCTGAGCGTGCCGGTTCGTAAGGATGGGGAAAATCGCTTCGTCCTGACAGTGCATAATGCAGCAGGTCGAATTGTGGAGGACCTTACACGTGAGATCACAATCGTTCGCACTCAGGCGAGCGCTGCCAGCATTCCCATGACCTACACGCTCGCAGTGAAAACGCAGACGGGTACGGTTGGCTATGAGCGGAATCGTCTGGAGCCGATCCTGAAGAAGGGGACCGCACTGCCTGCTGAAGGGCGGCATAGGTTTCGTGCTGGCAAACCGCTCAAGGCCGGGGAGGATGACTTCATTACTTTCGAATTCTACGAGATGCGCGAAGGTATCGATGATCCTGAGCGCAATCTTCATATTGGTGACTTCAGGATGAATGGGCGGGAGGACCTGGAGCGAGGAGAGCGCATAAACCGCGGAGACGACCTGATTGTTCACTGGAAAATGAGTGATAACGGCACCCTAAGTTTCGCGGTCGAGTTGCCGCACCTCGGGCGCTTGATTGACTCTCATAATTTGTACCTCGCTCCGGGAGGACACATAAACTTCGACGGGCAACAGGGAGCAGAAGTGGCGTCGATGCTTCTGGAGCGGGCCGAAAACGACCTCGAGGAGCTCAACGAGACGCTCGGCGGCAAGGCGGATCCATCAGGTGATCTCCGGGCGCGCATAGAGCGTCTTGATGCCGCGCTCTCCACCTCTGTTGACGCCGACACGCACAGGTCTGTTGCTGAAGAGGCGCGTCGTGTGAGGCAGGAGGTGGCCCTGCTTCGCTTGGCGCCGGAAAATGAAGAGCGTGTGCTGACGAAGGAGGTCAATGAGCTCGAGGTTCAGTTTGACGACCTTCGAGACGACGCTCACCCGGTTGACGCAGATCGGTTTGAGAAGTTGCTGGCGACGACGCGTCGAGCCATCCGCGAGCGTGATTTTGACACTGCGAGGAATTCACTTGATGAAATGCGGAGCATTCGGCTCAAGGTCTTGGCCGAAAGCCCTGAGTTCTTGCTTGCGATCTTCCAGAGACTCGGAGAAGAGAAGTTCCTAGCTATTGATGAACAGCTGCATGATCGCCTTGTTGCGGCCGGTATTGCGGCGGTGAAATCGAATGATGTGTCCGGATTGAGAGGCGTTATCGGTCAGATGTTTGCCAACAGGGTATCTGGTGGCGGTGACGCTACCGATATCGTGGAACTGGCACACATCCTTGGGAGTTGATGAGGCAGTGGCAGCGGCAGATCGATCGGCATTTCTGGGGGAAAGTGATGGTTCTTTGGTGGTGACCGTTGATCACCTCAACGCCACATCAACCTGCGACTACGGCCTTCGTGCCGGTCTTGCGTGTGAATCCGTGCGAACGCTGATGTTTGCGAGGGCGAAAATCACGCCTGAACAAAGGCTTGCCCCGTAAGACGCTGATTTAACTGATTATTCGGTTTTGCCATTCCATGGGCTCATAACCTGAAGGTCGCAGGTTCAAATCCTGCCCCCGCAACCAAATCTACAAATAATATCAAAGACATGCACAGCGCCCTACGGGGCGCTTTTTGCATTCGCGCCTGTTGATTTCCGCTGAGAAGAGA
>JAGRDO010000136.1:5113-5747 GCA_020447005.1 Paracoccaceae bacterium | reverse complement strand
TTCGCCCTTGTCGGACTGGCTCATATAGCCATGGACGGTGTTGGCCATCACCACGACATCCATGCAGGGCTTGATCGGTTCCGAAACCAGTGCCTGAAGCGCCAGCGATTCGATCGGCAGACGGAAGCCCGCCATTTCGGCCAGAACCGACGAATGACCCGCAACGACCATGCCGAGCCTGTCGCAGTCGATGGCACCTTTCGACGTGTCGATCCCCACGACGCGGCCAGCCTCGGTCCGCACGCCCGTCACTTCGCATTGCTGGATCACATCCATGCCCATCTGCGAACAGGCGCGGGCATAGCCCCAGGCCACCGCATCGTGGCGCGCCGTGCCGCCCCGCGCCTGATAAAGCGCCCCGAGGATCGGATAACGGGGGCCGTCGATATTGATGATCGGCACCAGTTCCTTCACACGGCTCGGCGAAATCCATTCGGTCGCCACACCTTGCAGGTTGTTGGCATAGACGGTGCGCTTGTAGCCCCTCACCTCATGCTCGGTCTGGCCCAGCATCAGCAGGCCGCGGGGGCTGAACATGACGTTGTAGTTCAGGTCCTGGCTCATCGTCTCGTAAAGCGAACGGGCCTTTTCATAGATCGCGGCGGACGGGTCCTGCAGGTAGTTCGAGCGGATG
>JAGRDO010000136.1:0-5085 GCA_020447005.1 Paracoccaceae bacterium | reverse complement strand
CGCCCAGCCAGCCCTTTTCGATGATGGCGACATTGGTGATGCCGTAATTCTTGCCAAGGTAATAGGCCGAGGCCAGACCATGGCCCCCGGCGCCGACGATGATCGCGTCGTATTTCTTCTTCGGGGCGGGCGAACCCCAGGCGCGCTCCCAGCCAAGGTGGTAGGTCATCGCCTCACGCGCGATGGCGAATGCCGAATAGCGTTTGAACCCCATGCGAATCCCCCTTGCAGGCCGGACAGTCTTCGTATCGCTTGATGGATCGGCGACGCGAAATCAACACTCACCCAAACGTCGCAATCTGGACATTTGCGACATTCGGCACCGGTCCTGCGGCATTGCGTCCATCCCCGACTATGGTCTAGGCCCTTCCGCGTCGGCCCTTATAGTCTTAGATGAAGGCCCATGTCCGGAGAAACGATGCAGTTCTGGTTCTTCTCGATCGCCCTCGCGGCGGGTGTCGCGGTGCTGATCCTGCGCGCCGCCACCCGGAAAAACGGTTCGGCGGGGCAGAATTCCGATCTGATGGTCTATCGCGACCAGTTGGCCGAGGTTGATCGGGACGAGGCGCGCGGGATCATCGACGCCGAGGATGCCGAACGGGCGCGGATCGAGATTTCGCGGCGCATTCTTGGGGCCGACCGTGAGGGCAGCGATGGAAAGGCCCGGACCGGCGGCGGTCTTGTCTTTCCGGCGCTTCTTCTGCTTGCGGGCCTTCTTGGTGCCGGGGCGCTTTACATGCGGATCGGCGCGCCGGGTTACCCGGACCTGCCGATCTCTGAGCGGATTTCACGGGCTGACGCCTTTCGCGCGGGACGGCCGTCACAGGCGGATGCGGTGGCCCAGACGGTGCTGCCCCCTGCCCCGGAACCGGATGCGGCCTATCTTGACCTGATGACCAAGCTGCGCGCGGCCGTGGCCGAAAATCCGGATGATGAAACCGGCCAGCGGCTCTTGGCCCGCAATGAGGCCGCCCTTGGCAACTATGCCGCCGCCGGCGCCGCACAGGAAAAGCTGCTTGCGTTGCTTGGCGATCGCGCCACGGCGGCCGATTTCGCGACCCTCGCCGATATCTACATCCTTGCGACAGGCGGATATGTCTCACCCGAAGCGGATCAGGCGCTGGCGGCGGCACTCGCCCGTGATCCCTCGAACGGGACGGCCCGCTTTTACATGGGCCTGATGTGGGCGCAGACCGGCCGGCCGGATCTTGCCTTCCGGTTCTGGCGTCCCTTGTTGGAGGAAGGACCGTCGGATGCGCCGTGGATCGCGCCGATCCGCTCGCAGATCGATCTTGTCGCCCGCGCGGCGGGTGTGAATTACACCGCGCCGGATGCCGAGGGACCGGACGCCGCCGACATCGCCGCTGCGGCCGAAATGTCCGCCGAGGAGCGTCAGACGATGATCCGGAACATGGTCGAGGGATTGTCGGGCCGGCTGGCCTCGGAAGGCGGGTCTGCCAGCGAATGGGCGCGGCTGATCATCGCGCTCGGGGTGCTTGGGGAAGGTGACCGCGCCCGCGCGATCTGGTCCGAAGCCCAGGGGATCTTTGCGGACAGGCCGGACGATCTGGCAAGCCTTCGCGCGGCGGCCGTTCAGGCCGGGATTGCGGAATGATCTGCGAGGCGATCGAGGATTTCCACGCCGCCCTGCCCCGCGACCGGGCGCTGGCGGGGCTTGACCTTGGCACCAAGACCATCGGCGTTGCCGTTTCAGACCGGCGCCTGTCGGTGGCAACCCCGCTGGAGACGATCAGGCGGACGAAGTTCACCGCGGACGCGGCGGCCCTTCTGGCGATCTGCGCGAAACGCGAGATCGGCGGCATCGTGCTGGGCCTGCCGCGCAACATGGACGGAACCGAAGGCCCGCGCTGTCAATCCACCCGCGCCTTTGCGCGCAATCTGGAACGTCTGACGGACCTTCCGATCACCTTTTGGGACGAACGCCTGTCCACCGTCGCCGCGGAACGGGCGCTTCTTGAGGCGGATACGACACGCAAACGTCGCGCCGAGGTGATCGACCACGTCGCGGCCGGGTATATCCTGCAAGGGGCGCTTGACAGGATCGGACATATAAGGCGGCAAGCATGAGCGATGAGGTCTGGAAACGTCAGGAAGTGGACAGCCCCTGCATCAAGATCTGCACGATCCATCCGGCCGAGCGGCTGTGTGTCGGCTGCCTGCGCTCGATAGACGAGATCGCGCGCTGGGGGCGGATGATGCCCGAGGAACGCCGCGCGATCATGGCCGAGCTGCCCGCGCGCGCGCCAAGGCTGCGCCAGAGGCGTGGAGGGCGGGCCGGGCGAACGGGCTCTTCGGTGTAACGCCCGCCTACCAGCCAGCCGCCTTGCGCAGCATGTTCAGGGCGACCACGGCCAGAAAAACCGCGAAGACCCGTTTCAGCGGCTTTGGGTCCATCGCATGGGCCAGCTTCACCCCCCACGGCGCCGTGATCAGTGTCATCGCGATGATCACGGCGAAGGCCGGAAGATTGACCGCGCCGATCGTATAGGGCGGTGCCCCCTCGACCGAGGTCATCAGGAACCCGGCGACCGAAGGCACCGCGATCACCACACCAAAGCCCGCCGCCGTGGCAACGGCCCGATGGATCGGGGTGTTGTAAAGGCTCATCAGCGGAACGCCGAACGAGCCTCCGCCAATCCCCATCAAGACCGACAGGAACCCCACCACTGGGGAAAGCACGGCCCTGCCCGCCCCTTTGGGCATCGCCTGACCCAGTCGCCATTCCGAACGGCCAAGACCGAGATAGACGGCGACGACCAGCGCCAGACATCCGAATATGGTCTGAAGCGCCGGTGTGCGAAGCTGCGCCACAGCGAAAACACCCAATATCGCGCCGATGGCGATGCCCGGCGCCCAGCCCTTCAGGATCGCCCAGTCGACGGCCCCCTTGCGTCCATGCGCAAGGACGGAACGGACCGAGGTGACGATGATCGTCGCAAGCGATGTGGCAAGGCAGATTTGCATCAGGTCCGGCCCGCCATAGCCCAACCCCGAAAATGCGTAGAAGAATGACGGTACAAGGATGATGCCGCCACCCACGCCCAAAAGCCCGGCCATCACGCCGGCAAAGGCGCCGATACCCAGCAAGAGCGCCAGCATGGGCAAAAATTCCGACACTTCCGGCATGGCGCCCCCTCTGGCCCGACACAGTCGCCAGATACAGGCTTTGCGCCGGCTTGACCAGAAGCCGGGTGTGGTGTCAGGCCGCAAGGCCGCGCAGCGATGCCAACGCCGCATCGATGACATCCTGCCCCGCACCCGGGCGGTTGGCCTGCTCGGACAGCACCCGCCGCCACGCCCTTGCGCCCGGCTGCCCGTGGAACAGGCCAAGCATATGGCGGGTGATCTGGTGAAGGCGTCCGCCAAGGGCCAGATGGCGGTCGATATAGGGCCGCATCCTGTCGACCACCTCGATCCGCTCCGGTCCCGGCGCGCCGCCGAAGATCGTTGCATCGGCGTCGGCCAGAATGTCGAACGGCTCGTGATAGGCCGCGCGGCCGATCATCACACCGTCCACCCCCCCGGCCAGAAGGGCCCCGGCCTGATCGAGCGATGTGATCCCGCCATTGACCGAGACATGCAGATGCGGAAAGGCGCGCTTCATTGCGACGACCAGCGGGTAATCCAACGGGGGGACATCGCGGTTTTCCTTGGGACTCAGCCCCTGAAGCCAGGCCTTGCGGGCATGGATCGCAAAGCGCGACACACCTGCCCCCGAAACCTTTTCCAGAAAACGCGGCAAAACCTCTTCGGGGATCTGGTCATCGACCCCGATGCGGCACTTGACCGTAACCTCGACCGACGCCGCCGCGATCATGGCCGCCACGCATTCCGCCACCAGATCGGGCCGCTCCATGAGAACGGCACCGAAACAGCCGGACTGCACACGGTCCGAAGGGCAACCGACGTTCAGGTTGACCTCATCATAGCCAAAATCGGCGGCGATCCGCGTCGCCTCGGCCAGTTCGGACGGGTCGGACCCGCCAAGTTGCAGCGCGACCGGATGCTCGGCGGCATCGAAACCCAAAAGCCGGTCGCGATCACCATGAATGACCGCCGGCGCCGTTACCATCTCCGTGTAAAGCAGCGCCGCACGCGACATCTGACGGTGAAAATACCGGCAATGCCGGTCCGTCCAGTCCATCATCGGCGCAATGGCGAAACGACGAGAGACACCAATCTGCGATTTTCTGTCTTTTTCCACTACTTAGTCCGCATTTCCCGTTTCTGCCCTTGCCTCGTTCCGGCTCATTTCGGACCATTTCACCCGGAAAGTACAACGAATGCTGTACCGTTGAAGGTAATGTTCTACCGATATGGGCACCATGGTAAAGCGTTCACGCAAGGACGGACATGTAGCATGGCCCGCGCAGAATGTCACAAGGCGCGGCGGCAAGATCGTCCTGCGTGGGAACAAAACCTTCGGGTTCCGGCCAACGGCCAACGCCTGGCTCAGCCAACGCGAAGATCGGCAGGGTGATCCCGGCGCGCTTGAGGCGGCGCTCAAATTCAGGTCGGGTGGGAACCAAGACCCGCGAGGCCGCAGGACAGGATGTGTTCGACAGAGGTAGCTCGGATTGTTTGAACAGTTTCGGGCAGTTTTGTAAGTGGATTTTCCGCTCGGTTATGCCGCCACCGGGATTGGTGCCGACGGTTTGAGATATGCCTGATCGGGCGTCTGGCCGTCCAGCGATGAATGGGGTCTCCTGCCGTTGTAGAACGTCAGATAGTGCTTCCTTCCATTCTGTCGAATGGATCGCACCATCAAACCATGGGACCAAACAGGCTGTCTGAAACAACCCGACTGTGCCCTTCGAAAGGATCACACCATCAAATCGCGAGATGAAACAGACCGGGCGTTGGCTCAGACTGTCGGCGCTGACAACCGCGCGTCTGAAACGTTCGGATCGATTGGGCCAAAGGGACCGCCTACGGCCATCTCGACTGCGCGGGCCGCGGAAAGCAGAGCGGCTTCGCCACGTGGTTTTCCGATCAGTTGCAACCCGACCGGCAGATTGCGCGGCCCCAGCCCAACCGGGACGGAGATGGCAGGCAGCGATGTCG
>JAGRDO010000135.1:2406-4266 GCA_020447005.1 Paracoccaceae bacterium | reverse complement strand
CCCGCGGCACCCACAAGCGAACCCTTGCCATAGCCTTCGATGCGTTCCGCGCCGCCAAGTGCCGCGACAAGCTGGCGCGCCATATCAAGGCCAAGCGGGCGCAGATCGTCCATGAACCACTGGATGTCCGGCTCATAACGCCCCGCGAAGGGATTGGCGATCACCGCGATGGCGGCGCCGCGTTGCAGCGGTCGTTCAGCGACGGGGCCGCCTTCGTGAAAGATGTCCTCGACCACCAGCAGGCGTTTGCGGACTTTCAGGCTAGACATGTTCAATCTCCTTGAGCGCATGGGCGGCGCCAACCGTGGCGGCATCACCCTGAAGGAACAGGGACGCGCCGAGGATCAGGCCATCGGACATCATTTGCAATGCGGCGGCCTCGCCGGCGGCAAGTGCCGCCGCGCGCGCCGCCGGATCCAGTTGCGGAACATGCCGCACGACAAGGCGATCGCCCAGATCGCTGTCGGGCTGCAGTTCGCGCGCGGGCAGGCGCCCGATGCCGGGGTGATCGGGCAGGTCCACGGCGTTGGCGATAAGGGTCGCGGCGGCGTCGGCGGTCGCGCCATCGCGCGCAAGAACGGTCACGCTTTCGGCGATACCAAGGGAGAAGCTGCGCCCGCCCGCGCCACTTGTCGCGATTCCGCCGATAGAGTCCCGACCGGTAATCCTGACGCGACCGATATCGGCGCCTTGATCGGATGCCATGGCGATGATGAATTCCGCGTCGGGGTCAAGATGAACCGCAATGTCGCCGCCATTGTTGACATAGGCGCGCTTCAGCGGACCGGCCGACAGCATCGCGGCCAGAATCTCGTCCGCGACCGATCCGGCGACCGCGATCATCGGCGTCAGAAAGCCGAAATGCAGGAACCGCGCCGACGCGCGATACATGCGCCGCGCGACCGGATCGGCGGGGCGCGGCGTTGACTTGGTCAGTTCCGTGCGGTGACGGCGCAGATCGGCGGCAAGGCCGTTCAACACGGTCTGAAAGCGGGCTTCGGCCGCGGCAAAGGCGCGGGGCCGGGCGTCCGGGTCAGCCCCTTCCGCGCCGATGATAAGGTCGATCGGCCCGTGTTGCAGGTGCAACCGCCTGCCGCCGTCCAGCAACATCGCGACCGGCCCCTGCATCCCTCAGCCTTCGTCTTTCCAGCGGTAGTTGTGGGCCGCCATGGGGTCCGCATCCGGGTCGATCCGGCCGACGCGGCGGACATCCGGGGTCAGCACCTCTTCAACCGGGCGGACATTCTTCGCGTGTCCGCCAAGGGTGATGTAATCGGAAAGCCGCATGGTGAATTCGATCGGTGCGACCAGCGCAGGCGTCGGCACATAGCCGAACGAATTCGACGGCATTTCCATCACGTCGGCCATCACGGTGATGCCACCGCCCGGCCAGACATAGGCATCCGCGCCGCCGCAGGACACATGCGTAAGCGATGCCTTCACCGAATTCGTCAGCTTCACCGGGTTCTCGGTGACGCCGGCGCGGAGCGAGCCGCCCGCGCCCCCCATGAACAGGACCGAACAGATCGAGGGTTCGCAATTCTCGACGATCCGCTCAACCGAGACCTGAAGATCGTCGGGCAGCGGTTGCGCCTTCGGTTCAAGGTTTTCGTCCAGTTCGAAATAGGCATGCTGTTCCCCGGTGGTCGAAACCATCAAGAGGCGCATGCCCTGCCAGGCCACATCCTTGTCGAAGGGTTTCAGGATCTTCAGCGGGTCTTCGATATCGGTGCCACCCCAGCCGGTTCCGGGTTCAGCGACCTGGAAATACCGCCCGGGCGTCGAACGCCGCCCGTTGATCTTGATGCCGGTGGGCGGCACGTTCAGCAGCTTGCCCGCCTGATGTTCGGACAGGACGCC
>JAGRDO010000135.1:0-2362 GCA_020447005.1 Paracoccaceae bacterium | reverse complement strand
AACATGCCGATGGTGGCCGAGCCGCAGCCGACCCGCATCCGGCTTTCCCGGACACCGTTGACGATAGGCGCGCGGCCGGCCTGAACGACCACGGTCGCCCCGTCGTCGATCGTCAGTTCCACCGCCTCGCGGTTGCATAGCCGCAAGAGCACGTCGCATGTGACGCGCCCCTCTTTCTTGGTGCCGCCGGTCAGGTGTTCGACCCCGCCGAGCGACAGCATCTTGGACCCGTATTCCGACGTCATCACATGGCCGACCGGCTCGCCCTCTGCCCGGACGATGGCGCGTTCGTGGCCAAGGAAACGGTCGGTGTCGATCTTCACCTTGACGCCGCAATAGCTGAAGATGCCTTCGGTCACGATCGTCACCATATCGGCGCCGCGCACGTTCTGGCTGACGATGAAGGGCGCGGGCTTGTAATCGGGATAGGTGGTGCCTGCGCCGACAGCGGTGATGAAGGGCCGGTTGGCCTGCACCAGATCGCCGTCCCAGTCATTGCCGTCATTGCCCTTGAGGAAGGGCACGGCCTTGGTGCCGCTTTCGATCGAGTTCTCGATGATCGTCAGCGGGTCAAGCCTGACCAGCTTGCCGTCGTGATTGGCATAGCGGTCGCAGGCGCCCGAACGGCCCTCGGCGATATAGCATAGAACGGGACAGGCATCGCAGCGGATCTTGTCTTCCTTGATGCGGGTTTCGTTGGTCATTCTGGCAAACCTTTCAACACGCCCAGAAGCTTGGACGGCGTGACCGGGACCGAGCGCATGCGCGCGCCCGTCGCGGCCCTGATGGCATTCAACAAAGATGGCGCGGTCGGGATCAGGACATGTTCGCCCAGCCCCTTGGCACCGTAAGGCCCGTGTGCATCGGGTACCTCGAGGATAATGGTCTCGATGGGTGGTACGTCGCCCATCGTCGGGATCAGGTAGTCGTGCAGGTTCTCGGTCCGGCCGGGAAGGTATTCCTCCATCAGCGCCATGCCGAGGCCTTGTGCGATACCGCCCTGGATCTGGCCTTCGACCAGCATCGGGTTGATCGCGTGGCCCACATCATGCGCCGCGACGAAGCGCAGGGGGCGCACCGTACCCAGAGCGGTATCCACCTCGACCACCGCAAGCTGCGCGGCGTAGCCGAACTGGGCATAGGGATGACCCTGGCCGTTTTCGTCCAGGGGCTTCGTCGGCGGGTCATAGGTTTCTTCGGCCTGGAAAAGATAGCCAAGGCTGTCGGCCTTGTGCGACCCGAGGTCGATGGCGTGACTGGCCCCCCGGTCACGGATGAGGATCGCACCGTTTGCGAAGCTCACCTCCGCCTCGGGCGAGGCGTTGACGCGTTTGAGGATCTTCGCGCGCAGCGCCTCGCCGCAAAGCCGTGCGGCATTGCCCGACACGAAGGTCTGGCGCGAGGCCGAGGTCTTGCCTGCATCGGGCGTGATGTCGGTATCCGCGCCAAGCAGCGTGATCGACGCCACGGGCACGCCCAGCGCCGTGGCGAAGATCTGCGTGATGACCGTGTTGGCGCCCTGACCGATATCCATGGCCCCCTGATGCAGCACCACCGTTCCATCGCGCCTGACGCCCGCGCGGATCGTCGAGGGGTTGGGCAGCGAGGTGTTGCCGCAGCCATACCATCCCGCCGCGATGCCGACACCCCGGCGCAGGCTGCCTTCGGTCCCGGCGTTGAATGCCTCGGCCCCGGCGCGTTCACGCGCCCACGCGTCGCGCAGCGCCTCAAGACAGGCACGTGCGCCCACGCCCTGCTCGAAAACCTGTCCGCAGACGGTGGGCACACCGTCAACGAGGGCGTTCTTCAGGCGGAACTCCAGCGGATCGATCCCGAGCTTTTCGGCCAGCTCGTCAAACAGCGTTTCCTGCGCGATGGCCGATTGCGGTACGCCAAAGCCGCGAAAGGCGCCGGCGGGCGGGCAATGGGTGTGGATGGCGAATGTTTCGGCCCGGTAGTCCTCAATCGCATAGGGGCCCGAGGCATGGACCGGCACGCGGTTGGCCACGGTCGGCCCCCAAGAGGCATAGGCACCGGTGTTGAAATCGCCCGAGAAGGCAAAACCGCTGATGCGGCCGTCCTTCGTGGCGCCGATCTTCAGCCGGATTTCCGCCGGGTGTCGCTTGGTCGTCGACTGCATCGATTCGCTGCGCGTATAGGTCAGCCGCACCGGCCGCCCGGTCTTGATCGCACCAAGCGCGAGATAGGGCTGCACCGACAGGTCGAGCTTGGATCCGAAACCGCCGCCCACACCGGTCGGCACGATGCGGATGCGTTCGCGCGGAAGGCCGAGGATGATTTCCATCGCGTCGAGGTCCATCACCGGCGCCTGGGTGCAGGCATGGATTTCAACGCGCCCATC
>JAGRDO010000134.1 GCA_020447005.1 Paracoccaceae bacterium | reverse complement strand
TCGAAGGTGAAGGCGCAGAACAGGATGAACTTCGGCGATGGGCGCAGGGTCTCGGCCTCGGTCAGCGCCAGTTCCACCTGCCGCTGCTCCAGCGCCGCGTGCTCGGGGCCGAAGCTGACGACGACGCGCTCGCCCGTCTCGGCCAGAGATCCGCTGGCGTGGATGTGCTTCAGCCCCGGCAGCGTCTCGAACTCGGCGAAGCGCAGCATGGCGCCGCCCTTGCCGCGCACGCCGGTTTTCAGGAGTTCGTCGCGCCACAACGCCTGGCGCGAGGTCTCGCCGGAGCGGGCGACGGTCTCGTTGGCCTCTTGCGGCGGGATGCTGTTGTCCAGCGACAGGACGGTCGGCGCCGGCACGGCTTCCACTGAAAATGGCCCGCAGATGCGCAGCTTGGAGCGGTCTGGCTTAGGCTCGGTATAGAGGGTTTCCTGATCGGCATGATCAGCGATGGACTGGTCCATCCTGCGTTGCATCGCTTTTCGGGCAGCAAGGAAGGCATCAAAGGGCGCGCGTGCTGACTCGGGCCAGTCCTCTGGGAAGTCGAACGGCACTTCCCATTCGTGCAAGGTGTCGCCCTTGGCGAAGTCCACCAGTTTACCCTTGCGCACCCCTTGCGTCGGCCTGATTGGCTCTGGCTTGGTCGTCGACAAGTTAGCATTCAAGTCGGCCAATGCGGCTTCGACCTTTGGGTGGTCCTCGTCGTAGATCGTGTCGATGTCAGGATTATTCGCAATCTTTCCAAGCATGACACGCGGTGTCGTTTCGTAATCGAAACCGCCTTTCAGCCCCTCATGCGGATAGCGCAGCGCGAAATAGTCGAAGCTCGCGGTCATCAACCGCTGCTTGGCCAACGAGATTGCAACGCGAGAGGTATCGCAAGTGATCCAGCGCCGCCCCCATTTTTCGGCGACAAAGGCGGTGGTGCCGGAGCCGCAGGTCGGATCGAGCACCAGATCGCCGGGATCGGTCGTCATAAGGAGGCAGCGTTCGATGATCTTGTTGCTTGTCTGAACCACATAAACTTTTGGATCGGCGCGATCCTGAACTGCACCAGCAATATCGAACCAGTTGTCTGTAATCGGCACTTGGTCGAAATCCGTGAAAAAGCGGACATAGCGGAGTTTGCCGCGCGGTGTGATCAGGAAACGATTCGCTCTGGTAAGACGCCGCATTCCATGAGGAATCGGGGCCTTCCAATGGTTGCCAGCGCCGGGATGGAAGGTCATTCCACACCAGTCCCAGTCCTCTGTAGCAGCGCCTTCACCCTGCGAACTAGGGTTGTCGTCGGTGAAGATTCTTGTTTCTTCCGGGACCGTTTCTGGTCGTTGCCTTTGCTCTTTGGGTAGCGGGCCTCGACTGCCATTGGCAAATTGTGCCTGATCGTAGTCCCCACGCACCGCTTCAGACCGGTCTTTTCGGAGGTAGAGACGATTGAATTTCACCTTCTCTTTGTTCTTGGCAAACCAGAGAATGTAATCGCCCGTCCGGCTGAGGCCCGATGTGGCGAATCCTCCGGTCGTGGAATAGCTGATGAGCGACATCGTGTTTTCAGCGCCGAACACCTCTGAAAGCAGCTGTCGAACGTGATGCAGGTTCTCATCCGAAATCTGCACAAACACCGACCCGCTCTCGTGCAGGAGCTCCCGCGCCAGCATCAGCCGGTCGCGCAGATAGGTGAGGTAGGAATGGATGCCGAGTTCCCAGGTGTCCCGGAACGCCTTGATCATCTCGGGTTCCTGGGTGAGGTCGGCGTCCGAGCGGTCCTTCACGTCGCGCTTGTTGGTGAAGGGCTGGAAGTTCGANNCCGTATTTGATGCCGTAGGGCGGGTCGATGTAGATCATCTGCACCTTGCCGCCCATGCTTTCCTTGGTCAGCAGCGAATTCATCACCAGCAGGCTGTCCCCCGCCACCAGTCGGTTCGACCAGCCCTTTTCGTGGTGGTAGAAATCCAGCGCCTGGCGCAGCGGCAGGTTCTCGAACGGCGCCGCGAACAGGTCCGGCTGCCGCCATTGCGTGGCAGGTTCCTTGCCCTTCAGCCGCTTGGCCGCATTGGCGAGGATGGTCGCCGGGTCCACCCGTTCGTGGACATGCAGCGAGACGGTATCCACCTCGACGCTCGTCCGTTCCGCCTTGCCCGTCCAGTTCAGATAGGGCGCTTGCAGCCGCTTCAGCTCCTGCAGCGCGTCGCGCATCTGTTCGAGATCACCGCTGGCCAGCGCCTCGTCGATGAGCCGTTCGATCCCCGCCCGCGCCGAGTCGAAGTTCAGCACAGGGTCCAGATGCGGATCATAGGCCCAGACCGTTTTCTCGCCATCCGGATCGGTGCCGGCATGGACCATCCCGACCTCGGGGTTGTTCACGCGCGTTTCGCCGTGGCGGTAGGACAGCACCTGCACCGGCCCATCCGGCCTGCGCGCACCCTTCTTCCCGACCTTGGCCCGCGGCTTGCGCGGCGCGGCCTCTTCGGTGTGGGTCAGTTCGAACCCATCGTCCTCGTCGCTCTCATCCTCGTCGAGGTCGTCATCCTCATCGTCCGGATCGTCGGTCACGCGGAAGATCGACCCGCCACGTCCCTTGCCACGCCCCAGCACGCCCTCATCGATCAGCGCATCGCGCGCGGCGATGTAGTCGTCCTCGGCAAGGTCCGGCATGTGCTCGCGCAGCAGCGCCAGCATGGCTCCGTTGCCGATGGAGGAGCCGTCTTCGGGTGACAGGGTCAGGATCAGGTCGGAAATGTCGGACATGCGGCGCAGAAACTCACAAAAAGGTCTTGTTTTCCATTACCTATCGCGCCGGTTGTCTTTTTGCACGAGGGAATGAAGCTGTTTCCCGTTCGAAGAACCGGAGCGCCCAGTTGATTCCAGCCCGTCGAGATATGAGCTTAATGAAAGCTTGCCTGGAATGCTGTCGCCGTGAGGGATACATGCGCGTCCAGTGGCGGGCGAAGCTCAAAGGCCTTGGGTTCGCGTGAGAAATTCCAGAGCCGGAACAGGCACCATTCCGAACGCCGCTCCTCCGCGACGGCCAGTTCGTTACGACTGATATGGAAGGGCGTGCGCTCCCAGCCGTTCGTTGTCTTCACCTCGATCAGCCGCGGCCGCCCGTCGGGTTCGAAGCTCGCGATGTCGTAGCCCGCACCGTCGCCTTCTTCTTCGGAGACCCAGATCACCTTGCGCGCGAGGTCATCACGGCCAGCTGATCGGAGTTGTGCCCGCTCATGTTTCAGCGCTCGCTCTTCGCCGGCGCGGCCAAGCGCTCGATTTCGCTCATCCCGAGCCGCAACGTCGAATTTATGCGCAACGCGCAGCACGTGCTCGAGCTCCTGAGGCGGCGGTTGGTTTGAAAGTGTGGGAGGCGGTCCAACCCAGATCTGGGACGTTTCACGGAGGCCGGTGCCTTGCGGCGCTACTGCCACGCGGGCTAGCCAAGATGGGTTCGCCTTTAGCCAGCGGACCACTGCGTCTTCTAAGGACGTCTGATAATTGAAGGCCGGTTTGTATCCAGGGATCCGATCTTCGCCGAGCCCGATCAGAACCGCGCTGATGTTTTGGTGTTTGAACTCGACAGATCCTTCGGACCGATCCTTCAGCAGAGGCAAGAGTGCGCGACGGTGCTCAGCCTTGCTATAGTGGCGCCCGGAAATATCGTCAGCGAGCATCGCGAAGTAATCCGCGACAATCAGATCGTTCTCGATGTCCGTCCACGTCCCGTTCGACATGCCGCCAGGCTAAAGGCGAGAAGTTCCTTTGTCATCATGGCTTTCAGGCGTCCGCGCTCGACAGGCGCTCCCGCCGCTGTTAGCCGCCACATTACGCTGAACGCCACGAATTCAGCCCCGCACCAGCTTCGAAATGGCCCAAAGTCAAGTCCAGCGCCCGAAGCGCCATCCGAGAACCGTATCGCGCCAAGTGCCAAACAGAGACTCGCGCCATTT
>JAGRDO010000133.1 GCA_020447005.1 Paracoccaceae bacterium | reverse complement strand
TGGGGCGGACGTTTCAGGCGAATTGCGATGCCGCGGTTGGCGATGTGCACTGCGCCGTGAACCTCGAGGCCCCGGCCTTCAAGGGGACCGGTGCGGTCATCGATGTGCTGCGGGATCGGGCCTTCACGGCATCCGGCCTAGCTACCTTCTCGGCAGGCTGGTTTGCCTTCGGACTGGTCGAATGGTCGACCGGCGCGAACGCCGGGCGGCGGGTCGAGGTGCTGTCGCATGACCTCGTCGATGGCGTGGCGATCCTCACCCTGCTGGAAGCGCCGGTGCGCCCGATCACGGCGACCGACACCTTCATTGTCCGGGCGGGCTGCGACAAGCGGATCGCGACCTGCACCGCGAAGTTTGCCAATGTCGCGAACTTCCGAGGGTTCCCGCACATCCCGGGCCAGGATGCCGTGCTGCGCTATGCCACCAAGGATGGCGGCCATGAGGGGGCGGTGCTGTGATGAAACTGTCGGGTCGGCATCAAGCGTTCACTGTGTGTCCGGCGTCGGACTTACCGCAATGGGAACTTGATGTCGTTCCCGAAGGTCAACCTCGACACCTCGCAGGTCTTGCGAAGTGCCAATACCAGTTGATCCTGGCTGATGTTCTTGCTGATCCACCATCCGGCATCCGTCTGAAGCACCGGCAAATGGGGGCTGTAAGGATGGATATGACAGGGATTCATTGCGACAAGGCGCCGCCCGCGTGTACGGATTTCAGACAGCGACACCAGCGCTTCCGGCGCGACTTCAGCCATCATATCGACGATCCGACAAAACACACCCGCAAGCGTATCGGCCGCGAAACGCACCCCCAGAAACTCTACAGCGTACTTCCCGCGCGCTGGCACAGGGGTCAAGTGCGACGGTTGATCGGATACATACCGGTCAAGCTTTCGCGCGGTCTCAAGGCTTTTCTGCAGAGCCGCTGCCGCATCGTTATCGAGCGCTGATCGCGCTGCCAAAATGGCCTCGACGAAAGGCATGGGCAAGGAGACAAGGACCGCATT
The DNA here is from genome assembly GCA_020447005.1 of Paracoccaceae bacterium. Lineage (GTDB taxonomy): Bacteria > Pseudomonadota > Alphaproteobacteria > Rhodobacterales > Rhodobacteraceae > Albidovulum. The sequence continues at coordinate 2,189 of JAGRDO010000133.1, read as the reverse complement.
CGTCATGCTTACATGGTTCATGATACGCTCCTGCGTTTTCTGCCGTCGGCAGAAGCCGCCTTTCCGTTGTAGTGATAGATCGTCACGAGGCTCTCGCCCTCAACAATGACCTTGGTGCCGCGCAGACGTTCAAGCTGCTGGATTTCCCGACGACGTCGCTCGATCTCGCGGGCGGCGTCTTTGTCGCTGAGAAAGAAAGCATCGTCTGCCACACGGGTTGCGACACTGAGGACAAGGCCGATGTCGGCGTTGCGGAACCCGCGCTGTCGCATCCTTGCTTCGGCGTGATGGGTGAAGCGGACGTCAGGCATCATCGTTCTCCTTGGTCTCGTTCACACTTGCCGTCGAAGCAGGGATATCGAGGTCGAGGTCGCCAAGAAGAGCCAAGAGCTCAGCATGCCGCGCCCTTCGATCCGCTTTCTCCTCTTCTGGAATTTTGGAGACGAGCCACTCGACACGGTGCTCGGTATTGCCGGCTCCCAGAAGTTCCTCCGGGATTTCTGCGATGCGGGCATGCCCACAGGCCAACGCATATTCGGCGTCGACGTTGCCCGCTGCAAGATCGTCAAGCAGACGTCCGCCAATCCGATATTCAGGAAAACCCAACGGACCTATTTCGAGGACGTCAGGGTCAAGCTCAACATCGTTCGTTCCGAGATCACCGACCAACGCCCTGAGGTAGTCTGCAAACGGATTGTTGATGTTGGGATCGTACCCTAGGCTGTATGTGTCTTCGGCAACGTGTTTCCCGAATACGTCTCGCGTGCGGATCGACTTCTGCTCCTCAAAGGCCGCTTCTTGTGTGCGGTAGACTGCTTGGGCAAAGGAGAAGTTGCCGCCTCCCAGCGACATAAGCTCTTCTGCCTTCTCCTCGATTTCAGCCAGACGTTTCTTGCGCCATGCAAGGCTGCCTTCAGCGAGAAGCGCCATGAAAAGCGGCGCCATTTCTATCTGCGTTCGAACCGGAACGCCGTAGAGGTGTTCGACCATACGAAAACCGAGGGAGGTTTTCTCGGGCACTGCAGCACGAAGCTGGCGCATACCAAGTTTTCGAAGCTCCTTAGCGCGATCGACATCGTCAGCTTTGGGCTCCTTCGCCAAGTCGGTGACCGTGACAGCGAGCACTTTTGCCAGCCGTTCCGCAACGGTCGGAGTGGCCATGTAGGTCGGCGTCTCGGCCCATTTCTCGATCCGCTTGATGGTCGCCACACCGACCTTCAGACGCATCTCCTCGCTCCGGATTGCGAGTTTAGCCTGAGACAAGCCGCGACGTTCACGCAGCGTCTTCAGTGTGTCAGGGCGAATTGGTTGTTTCATCTTACGTCTCTGCTTGGGCTCTTTGTTATAAGATGATACTAAAATAAGGCGCACGAAAGTATCATCTTGGGATGATCATCAACGCCTTCTCCCATAGTCTAGCTCTGGAGGTCATGTTGACGATGCTGAATGGCATCAAAACGGAGATTGGCTCGGTCCAACGAGCAGTGTCACCGGCTATAGTGATTTCGGCCGCCCGATCCTGGGTCGGCACGCCCTATCACGACCAAGCCAGTTTGCGCGGGGTCGGCTGCGATTGCCTCGGCCTCGCGCGTGGCGTCTGGCGGGAAGTCGTCGGGCCTGAGCCGTTCCCGATCCCACCCTACAGCCGCGACTGGGGCGAAACCGGGCCAAGGGAGGTGCTGGCGGATGGGGCGCGGGCGATGATGCCTGGGATCGCACCAGCCGACGCCCCACCCGGTGCGCTGATCCTGTTCCGGATGGTGCCGCGCGCCATCGCCAAGCATGTCGGCATCCTGACCGGACCCGACACCTTCCTTCACGCCTATGAACGCCTCGGCGTGATCGAGGGACCGCTCACGACCGCCTGGCGACGCCGCATCGCCTTCGCCTTCCTGTTTCCCGCACGCTGAGATTTCCGCAATGGCCACGCTTGTCCTCGGCGCTGTCGGTTCCGCCATCGGCGGAGCCTTCGGCGGCGCGATACTCGGCTTTTCGGGCGCCGCTATCGGCGGTTTCATCGGCTCGACCATCGGGTCGGTGGTCGACAGCTGGATCGTGTCCTCGCTGGCCCCGGCGCAGAAGATCGAGGGCCAGCGCCTCGACAGTCTTCGGATCACCTCCGCGACTGAGGGGGCGATCATCCCGCGCCTCTACGGCCGCATGCGCATCGGCGGCAACATCATCTGGGC
>JAGRDO010000132.1 GCA_020447005.1 Paracoccaceae bacterium | reverse complement strand
TCACCGGCCCCGACACGATATGCTTCTCGATCCCCGAGGGAACGCCTTTGGGGCCTAATGGCGCAACCTGACCGACCCGGAGTTCGAGAACATGGAACTCACTCATCGCGCCGGCCTTCCAAGACCAGCGCCATGATCTCGGCGCCAAGGGCCAGATCGGCGACCTGACCGAAATGCCGGGCGCGCATGCGGCCCTGCCGGTCAAACAGCACCAGGCTCGGCGTGCCTTGCAAGCCCCATGCCTCCATGGTGCGCGGCAGCGCGCCGTTTCCCTTCGCGTCGATGGCAACAGGAAAGCGGATGCGCCATTCGTGCAGGAAGGCCGCAAGCCCTTCGCGGCTGTTGGCGGCATGATGTTCGAAGACCGAGTGCAGGCCGATCACGGCGACATCGGCCGCATCGAACCCTGCCGCGATCCGCTGCGCCTGCGGCAGACCGTGCAACACGCATCCGGGGCAGAGCATCTGGAACACCTCGACCGCCAGCACCCGGCCGTGGAAATCGGCCAGCGACAGCGATTGTTCGGTGTTGAGCCAGTCGTCGACGTGAAAATGTGGCTGATCGCTCACGTTTGCATCCTCGTTCCAAAATGGGCGGCGGCACGGGACCGCCGCCCTGTTTCTGTCAGTGGTTGACCCCACCCGGCAAGCTCAGATCGCCCGAGGCCACGTCGAACACATCGGTGACGCATAGAAGTGGCGCGTGGACATCGGCGTTCACCCGCAGCCCGGCGGTCACGCCGTCGAAGCCCATCGCCTCGACCGCGCCGATATCGGCAAAGGGCACGGCGATCTCGACCGTCTCGGCCGACAGGCCCGGTTGCCAGCCGGGGCTGTCGATCAGAAGCGGCAGACCCGGCCAGGTGGCGGGCAGGCGCGGCGTGGCGCCTTCGGGAATGTCGATCACCTTCAACGCGCCCTGCCCGCAAGCCTCGTCCGGGCCAAGCACGACCCAATGGCTGTGCCACAGATCGCCGTCATTGCCCCTGTCGCCGTCGCCGTTTTCGTCGAAAAGCGGCGTGTCGTCGAAATCGGGATGCGAGGTTGCGGCAAGCGCCAGGATGCCCGCCCCCGCGTCGAAACCGACGGTGCCGCTGTCAAGGCTGGTGGGCCAGACATAGGCAAAGACCTCTGACCCGGCCAGCGCGCCGGTGGGGGTCGGCCGCGCCTCGCCCGCAGCGCCGGACACGGCCATGTGGAAGGTGGCAACATTGCCCTCGGTCGTGATCCGCGTATGGACGATGTCGAACGGGGCAAGTTTCGCGTTGCCGGCATCCGAAGCGATGCCACCGCTGTGGTCATGGGCACCGCCGGCAAGGGCCAGGCCAGGCAGGGCGGTCAGAACCGCCGCAAGGATGATCCGCTGCATCACGCCGCTCCCTTCACATCGGCGAGCGACGCGCCGAAGTTGATGTGCAGGGGGGCGCCGCCGATGACGAGCGCGGGGACCGATGCGACCCCGGCCGCTTCAGCATCGGCAATGCGGGCACGGTCATTGCCGAGATGCACGATCTCGACATCGAAACGCGCGGGGTCGAGCGCCGCCGCGATCTGCCGTTCGGCGTCGATGCAGACGCTGCAACCGGCATGGTAGAAGATGGCTTTCTGTGTCATGATGGAGTGTCTCCTGTCTTTTTGTCAGAGGTAGAGGACATCAAGGACGCCTCGCCCGTTGCTGCGGGCGGGGCGTCCGGCTTTTCGGCTCAGGCGGCGGTCAGGCGGCGCCAGATGGCGGCGGCCTCTTCCTCCGGAACCTCATCATGATCGTCGCAATCGAGGCGCAGGTCGGCGTCCCCGAAGGCGGCGTTCACGAAGGCGCAGTGATGCGGGCGGGCCGCATCGTCATGGGTATGGGGGCGAAAGTGGCGGCAGGTTCCGCACATCCGCTGGACCGGGATCGCGCGGGCCAATTGCAGCTCGCGGATCAGATGTATGAGCGTACGCAGCAGGCGGGCCCGGTCCGGTTCCGGCAGCGCGTCGAGTGCGGCCTGAAAACCTGCGGGGGCTGCGGGCAGCGTGGCGGCCAGCGTCTTGCCGTCTTCGGTCGCCACGACGAGGCGCGCGCGCCCGTCCTCTGCGTCGGGCTGCCGTTCGGCAAGGCCCTTGCCGACGAGGGATGAGACAGAGTCACTAAGGCTGGCGGGTGACACGGCCATATGCGCGGCCAGTTCGCCCGGCCGCATCGGCCGGCGCGCGATCCGGGTCAGGATCTCGGCCTGCGCGGGGTTCAGATCCGCACCGGACCCCGCCTGCCACTGTCCCGCGCGCAAGAGCGCGGCGATGCGGCCAAAACCGAAAACGATCTGATCTGTTGTTTTTGGCATGGGTTATCTCCTTGCCTTCAGTTAATTAGGAATCCTAATTAAATGCAAGCGGGAATCTTCGCGCCGCCGGCGGCGACCGCCCGCCCCCCCCAGAACCTCGGCCCCGCGATACCCTTGGAAACGGAGCGCCCGCTGACATCTTGAACCAAGCCGTTGCCCTGACCGGTTGAACCCGCCGCGGCGTTCTTTTTAAAAAACTCGGTCCGCGCGGTCACAGCCGCTTTGCGCCAAACGTCTTATGTTCAGCAACCCGGTTCCGGACCACGCCGACACGGGTTGCCAAACCCAAGGAGAGACTGAATGACCAACAAGGCCCTATTCATCAAGCATATCGCGCAACCCGGCAGACGTGACGATCTTCGGCAGGTATGGGACAAATATGTCCGCAACTATGTCGCGACCAGCGACGGACAGCCTGCGTATTTCTATTGCTATGACGACAACGAACCGGACACGATTCTGGTGTTCCAGACCCATGCCAACGCCGCCAGCGCCGGTGAGTTTACGCAGCAGCCCTGGTATGCAGATTATGAGCGGGAAAGCGCCGCCCTGACAGGGGGCAAGTCCGAGTATCGGAGCGCGACGCCGCAATGGGTGAAGACGGCCGCCAGTTGACGGCCAGAGGCGGTCAGCGAACAGGAAGGAAGGTGCGGGATGCAGGGGCAGGTTGTGGGTGGCAAAGGGAACACCGAAGCCGATCCTTCGGACCTTGCGGTCTTTCTGGCCGCGCGGCCCCGCCTGCTTGGCATCGCCTATCGCGTCCTCGGCTCTCATGCCGAAGCCGAGGACGCGGTTCAGGACACCTATCTGCGCTGGCAGGGGGCCGACAAGGCGGCGATTGCCTCGCCCGGCGCCTGGTTGACCACCGTCTGCACGCGGCGCGCCGTGGACATGCTCAGATCCGCCTATCGCTCGC
>JAGRDO010000131.1 GCA_020447005.1 Paracoccaceae bacterium | reverse complement strand
TCGGCCACGCGCGAGACGCGCGAAGCGATGGGGTTCCGCGTGATTGACAATCTGAACGATTTCTTCGCGGGCCGCGAACCGCGCGACCGCGTTGCCTGACCGGCACCCCCCTTCACGACCATCTGGTCAGCCCTGCGCTGCCATGCTAGGCGCGTAGGCGATGCTGGCGATTTTTCTGAAGACGCTGCCCTTCTTCGCGCTGATCGGACTGGGCTGGTTCGCGGCGCGGATCCGGTTCTTTCCCGGACAGGCGACGGAATACCTGACCCGCTTCGTCTTCTACTTCGCGCTTTCCGCGATGCTGTTCCGCTTTGCCGCGAAGCTCTCGCTCGCTGAAATCTTCGACGGGCGCTTCGCGGCCGCGTATCTTCTGGGCTGCGTTGTCGTCTATGTCCTTGTGACGGCCGTTGCCCGGCTGCGCCGACTTCCCGCGACCGAGGCCGCCGTCGAGGCCCAATGCGGGGTCATCGGCAATACCGGATTTCTCGGGGTGCCGCTCCTGACCGCGCTGCTCGGTCCGGACGCGGCCGGTCCGATCCTGCTCGTGCTGGCGATCGATCTTATCGTGTTCTCCAGCCTGATCACCCTGATCATCACCGCCGCGCGCGAGGGTCATCTTGGCCCGCGCATCTTCAAGATCCTTGGCCTCGGGCTTGTCAAAAACCCGATGATCGTGGCGATGTCGGCGGGGCTGGCCCTGTCCGCGACCGGCGCGGCGCTGCCAGCGCCTGCCGATGAGTTCCTCTCCATCCTCGGTGCGGCCGCAACGCCTTGCGCGCTGTTTGCCATCGGCGCCTCGCTGGCCGACAAGACCGCCGAACGGTTTTCGGTGGCGGTCTGGCTGTCATTCGCCAAACTTGTCCTGCACCCGATCGCGGTGGCCGCCATGGCGCTTTTCGTATTCCGCGTCGAACCCTTCGCGGCTGGCGTCATGATCGCGGCGGCGGCGCTGCCGGTCGCGGGCAATGTCTACATCCTCGCGCGCCACTACGGGGTCGCGCCCCAGCGCGTTTCGGCGTCGATCCTGATCTCAACCATCGCCAGCATCGCGACAATTCCGCTGGTGATCGCCTGGATCACCAGGGCATGAAGAAAGGAAATTCCATGCAAACGGTTTCTGAAAACAAGTGCTTTGGCGGAATTCAGGGTGTCTACAGCCATGCGTCCGCTGTCTGTGGCTGCGACATGACCTTTGGGCTTTTCCTGCCTGAAGAGGCCGCCGACAGCCCGGTTCCGGTGCTTTGGTACTTGTCGGGCCTGACCTGCACGCATGAAAACGCCATGGTCAAGGCCGGGGCGCAGGCATGGGCGGCCGAGGCTGGCATCGCACTGGTCTTTCCCGATACCTCGCCACGCGGCGAAGCTGTGGCCAATGACGCGGCCTATGATCTGGGGCAGGGCGCGGGCTTTTACGTCAACGCGACCGAAAAACCATGGGCTCCGCATTTCCGGATGTGGGACTATGTGGCCGAGGAACTGCCCGGCATCGTCACCGCCAATTTCGCCGTGGCCGGGGACCGGCAGGCAATCACCGGCCATTCCATGGGTGGCCATGGCGCGCTGACCATGGCGATGCGCCTGCCCGGGCGGTTCCGCTCGGTATCGGCCTTCGCTCCGATCGCGCATCCGACCCAGTCCGACTGGGGCAAAAAGCAGCTTTCGGCCTACCTTGGCGCTGATGAAACCCTGTGGGCACCCCATGATTCCACGCTTCTGATGCGCCGCCTCGGCTTCGACGGGCCGGTGCTGGTCGACCAGGGATCGAAGGATCAGTTTCTGGACCTCCTGAAGCCCGAGGCACTGGCGCAAGCGATGATGGAGCGCCGCCAGAACGGTCAGTTCCGCATGCAGCCGGGTTATGACCACAGCTACTTTTTCGTGTCATCCTTCATGCGCGACCACATCGCCTTTCACGCCGAAGCGCTCTATGCGAGGTGAAACATGAGCCATTACGACCTGATCATCATCGGGTCCGGTCCGGCCGGCAAAGCCGCCGCCATTCAGGCCGGTAAACTCAAGCGCAAGGTTCTGGTCATCGACCGCAAGGACCGGCTGGGCGGGGTTTCGGTCCATACCGGCACGATCCCTTCGAAGACCCTGCGCGAGACGGTCCTGAACCTGTCGGGCTGGCGCGAGCGGGCATTCTACGGCCTGTCTTACCGGGTCAAGGACAATATCAGTTCCGACGACCTCAAGAACCGGCTGCACAAGACCCTCGATTATGAGGTCGATGTTCTGGAACATCAGTTCAACCGCAACCATGTCGAAACGCTTCTGGGCTCGGCCAGATTCAGGGGGCCGAACGAGATTGACGTGGCGGTGCAATCGGGCGAGACGGTCACCCTGACCGCGGAAAAATTCCTGATTGCCACGGGGACGAAAACCCATCGGCCGGCGAATGTTCCCTTCAACGGCAAGACCGTCGTCGACAGCGACGAATTCCTTGAACTCGCGCAGTTGCCGCGCTCGCTCTGCGTCGTCGGCGCCGGGGTGATCGGGGTCGAATATGCGACGATGTTCACCGCGCTCGACGTTCGCGTGACCCTGATCGAGCCGCGTGAGACCTTCCTCGATTTCATCGACCGCCATACGATTCACGAGTTTACCCATCAGGTGCGGGAAAACGGGCTTGACCTGCGGCTCGGCTCCAGGATCGAAAGGATCGAGGATGCGGGGACCCATGTCGAGGTGACGCTGGCCAATGGCCGCCATGTGCGGGCCGAAATGCTTCTTTACGCCGCGGGTCGCTTGGGCGCGACCGAGGCGCTGAACCTGAAGGCCGTGGGCCTTGAAACCGATCACCGCGCGCGGCTTGCGGTTGACCGCAAGACCTATCAGACCAAGGTGGCGCATATCTACGCGGCGGGCGATGTGATCGGTCATCCGTCGCTGGCATCCACCTCGCTCCAGCAGGGCCGCGTCGCCGCCTGCCATGCGCTCGACACGCCGACCTTGCCGGAAAGCCCGTGGTTTCCCTACGGCATCTACTCGGTGCCCGAAATATCGACCTGCGGCATGTCCGAGGAAGAGGCGCAGGAACGCGATATCCCCTATGAGGTCGGCATGGCCCGGTTCCGCGAAACCTCGCGCGGGCACATCATGGGGCTGGAACACGGGCTTCTGAAGATGCTGGTCAGTTTGAAGACCCGCCGTCTTCTTGGTGTGCAGATCGTGGGCGAAGGGGCGACCGAGCTGATCCACATCGCGCAGGCGGTGCTGAACCTTAAAGGCACGGTCGATTACTTCGTCGAGAACACGTTCAACTACCCGACCCTGGCCGAGGCCTACCGTATTGCCGGGCTTGATGCCTTCAACCGCATGCCGATCCCGCAAGAGTTCAAGGTGAAGCGGAAGGGCAAGACGTGACCCTTTATGTCGATGCCGACGCCTGCCCGGTGAAGGAGGAATGCATCCGCGCCGCCGAGCGTCTGCGCGTGCCGGTCAAGATCGTCTGCAACGGTGGCATCAGACCGTCCCCGCACCCTCTGGTCGAGACGGTCTTTGTGACCGAAGGCCCGGACGAGGCCGACAAATGGATCGCCGAACGGGCGGGGAAGGGCGACGTGGTTGTCACCGGCGACATTCCCCTTGCCGCGAAATGCGTGGCCGCCGGGGCGCAGGTGCTGAAGCATGACGGTGAGTCTTTGACGACGGCGAATATCGGCAACGTGCTCGCCACCCGCGACCTGATGGCGGACCTGCGCGCCGCCGACCCGTTCCGGCAAGGCGGAGGTCGGCCTTTTTCCAGACAGGACCGCGCGCGGTTTTCATCGGCGCTCGACCGGATGCTCCGGGCGGCGGGGCAGGGGTGACAGGAACGGCGCGCTTCGGGTGCTGACGCTTCCTCGATCGGCGGGCGCAGCAAGCGCCGAAAAGAGATTGGTCGCAGGCACCACGGCAATCGCATCCGCGTTCCGGGGTGGAACGTCTTGTGCGGGCCATAGGCGGCGTGGGGCCGCCACCGCAAGCCTTTGCGATTGATGCCGGTAACCCCGGTCAGCACAGACCGGTCATGGATGCGCGGCCTGCCGGGTGACTTGGGAAAGACGGGCGCAAGGCGCATTATCTGGGCGCCGCTCGGCCGGACCGGACCGGACATGTTTGCCGCGCGTTTCCCGAAGCCTGAAACGCGCCATCCTGGCGAACCTGATGGAGCCTTACCCTGACAGCACCCTGAACGGCCGCGTCAGGTGGTGGCCGGTCGGGAAACGGTTCAAAGACGCCCGCGCAAATGCTGCCGCCCTTGTCCGGTCTTCCGAGCCAGATCGACATGATCGGGCGTGGCCCGCCACTTGCCAGAATTGACCACCCCGGGGCGCCGAACCCGTTGCCGATCAGGAATGAAGGTAACGTTCGGCAAGCCGTGCCCACAGGGCGGCGCCGGTGGTCAGGCTCGCGTCATTGAAATCGTAGCCGGGGTTGTGCAGCGCGGCAGAGCTTTCACCATTGCCAAGCCGAAGGAAGCAGCCGGGCTTGCGGGTCAGGTAATGTGCGAAGTCCTCGCTGCCCGGGATCAGCGGGCTTTCCGCGACCAGGGAGGAACCGACCAGTTCGCGGGCGATCTGCATGGCAAAGGCGGTTTCTTCGGCATCGTTGACCACCGCGGGATACCCTTCGTCGAACGCAAGGTCCACTCTGGCGCCCCAAGCCGCTGCCTGAGCTTCGGCGATGGCTTTGAGACGGGTCTTGAGGGTTTCGCGGATGGCGGGCTGGAAGCTGCGCAGGGACAGTGTCATGGTCGCATGGTCGGCAATGATGTTGGTGGCCGTGCCGCCATGGAAGGTTCCGACGGTCACGACCGCGACCTCGGTTGAATCGACGCTGCGCGAAACGATGGTTTGCAGCGCCATGACGATAGCCGAGGCCACGACAATCGGATCGATGCCAAGATGGGGGCGCGCCGCATGGGCGCCCTTTCCGTGGACAGTCAGCGTCGCTGAATCCGACGCGGCCATCAACGGGCCGGGCCGCGACAGGATCATGCCCGCAGGCGCGCCCGGGTGATTGTGCAGCCCGAAGATCGCATCGCATGGAAACCGCTCGAAAAGACCGTCGTCCATCATCGCTACGGCACCGCTTCGCCCGGCCGATTCCTCGGCGGGCTGAAAGATCAGGTTCAGCGTGCCCGAGAAATTGCGGCTTTGCGCCAGATACTCGGCCGCGCCGAGCAGGATTGCGGTATGGCCGTCATGACCGCAGGCATGCATGACGCCGGCCACGGTGCTGGCATAGGCAAGCCCCGTGGATTCGGTGATCGGAAGCGCATCCATATCGGCGCGCAGCGCGATCGAACGGTTGCCTTCGCCGACCTTGAGGCGCCCCACCACCCCGTGACCGCCAACGTTTCGGGTGACTTCATAGCCCCACGACTCCAGCTGGCCGGCAACGAAAGCCGCGGTCTTTTCCTCTTGATGGGAAAGCTCCGGGTTCGCGTGCAATTGGCGGCGCACGGCGACAAGCCGCGCTTCGGCAGCGGCAAAGCTCTCGATACTCGCGAAATCCGTCATGACACCTATTCCCCGGGGTTCAAATGAAGCGGCTAAGGAACGCGCGGGTGCGCGGATGCCGCGGGCTGACAAGCACATCATCGGGGCGGCCCTGTTCGACGATGTGGCCGCCATCCATGAATACGACGCGATCGGCGGCTTCCCGCGCGAAGCCGATTTCGTGGGTGACGACGATCATCGTCAGGCCCTGGGACGCGAGGTCCCGCATGGTTGTCAGCACCTCGCCAACAAGCTCCGGGTCGAGCGCGCTGGTCGGTTCGTCGAACAGCAACACCTTGGGCCGGATCGCCAGCGCGCGGGCGATGGCCACACGCTGCTGCTGGCCGCCTGACAACTGGCGTGGATAGGCGTTCAGCTTGTCGGAAAGACCGACGCGGGCGATCAGGTCGGTCGCGGTGGCGATGGCCTCTCTGCGGGGGATGCGGTGGACGCCGACGGGCGCCTCGATGACGTTCTGCAAAACGGTCATATGGGGATAGAGATTGAAGCTCTGAAACACCATGCCCATCTTGCTGCGCTGCGCCGCGACAGCCCTCACGCCGAGCGGTGCCAGACGCCCGCCCGAAAGACGGTAGCCGATCTGTTCGCCATCGACCTCGACAAAGCCACGGTCAATCCGTTCCAGCTGATTGAAGCAGCGGAGCAGTGTCGATTTTCCGGAACCGGACGGCCCGAGGATCGCCACCACCTCGGATGCGAAAACGTCGAGGTCGATGCCCTTCAGCACCTCATTGTCGCCGAAAGACTTGTGAACGTCGCGCGCCCGCAGGATCGGGCGGCCGGAGGTTACTGCTGCCATGCCGGATGTCATCCTGCGGCCTCCTGCTCGGTTGCGGCCCTGTCTTTCGCGGCCGCTTGGGGAATTTGCCGGTCGCCCCGCGCGTAGTGGCGCTCGATCCGGGCCTGGACCGCGCTGAGGATCGACGTGATCAGGAGGTACCAGAGCACCGCGACGAACAGCATCGGAATGGTCTCGAACGTGCGGTTGTAGATCGACTGCACCGAGTAGAGCAGATCGGCCATGGCGATGACAGAGACAAGGGAGGTCGCCTTGATCATGCTTATGAACTGATTTCCGGTAGGGGGCACGATGCTTCGCATCGCCTGTGGAATGACGATACGCCAAAGCGCGCGCATCGGGCGCATTCCGAAGGATTCCGCGGTTTCCATCTGGCCCCGGTCAACGGAAAGCAGCCCGCCGCGAATGATCTCGGCCATATAGGCGGCCTCATTCAGCGCCAGTCCGACGATGGCCGCCGTGACCGGGGTGATGATGTCGTTGGTGTTCCACGAGGCCAGCGTCGGGCCGAACGGGATCGACAGCGAGATGCTTGGGAACAGGAACGACAGGTTGTACCAGAGGATCAGCTGAACCAGCAGCGGCGTGCCGCGAAAGAACCAGACGAACAGCCAGGAGAGCGACTGCGCAAGCCGGTCTTGTGACATCCGGGCGATGGCGATGGGAAGGCCAAGCACGACCCCCAGCGCCATGCTGACGACCGCAAGCCAGATCGTCACGAACAATCCGTCAAGGACGATCGGCGAAAAGAAGTATTCGGCCACCACGGGCCAGCCGAAATTGTCGTTGGTGGCGACGACGGCGGAAAAATCCGCCGCCACCAATAGCACGACAGCCCAAAGGGCCAGTCTGGAGAAGGGAATGGGACGATACGCCCCCGCGACATTGCGCAAGCTGTCATCGGGCCGGTCAAATGCGTCCCCGGTGGCGGTCTGCGGCGAATGAGAGGGCGTATCGGCCGTCATCAGAGAGGCTCGCCCATGTTCATGCCGATAGCATCGATCATGTTGTTCTGGAGACCCCATTTGGTCATGATCTCGGCATAGGTGCCATTGTCGACGAGGATCTGGAAGGCATCTTTCAAGACGCCGCCAAGGGCGGAATCCTTCGGCACCACGGCGCCTTGCACAAGCGTCGGAAATCCGTTGGCCTGACCAACCCCGGCAAGCTCCAGCTGGCCCTCGGATTGCTGGACGAAGTACGTCAGCGGCGCTTGCGACGAGAAGAACGCGTCCGCGCGGTCCGAGCGGACCGATAGGATCGAGGTCGGCTGATCGCCGTAGGACTGGATCTCGATGGCCGCCTGGCCTTCGGTCACGCATTTTTCGGACTGGGCAGTGATAACCCGTTCGGCGGAACCGCCCGACATCACCGCAATGCGCTTGCCGCAAGCGGTGTCCAGCCCGGTGATGCCCTGCGGATTGCCCGCCTGCACGGCGAAGACCACATATTCACGCACCCAGTCGACGAAGTCATTCGCGTCACGCCGCTTGGGAAAATCGCCAACCGGGCCCATGGCGAACTGATAACGGTCGGCGCCGATGCCGCTCAGCAGCGCGGGCAAGCCCGCAACCGACGCGTGTTCGATCTCGACACCAAGCAGCTGGGAAATCTCTACGGAAAGATCCGCCGTGGCCCCGGTCAGGCTGGTGCCTTCGACGATTTCATAGGGCGGGAACGACCCGTTGTTGACCGCGACCATCTTGCCGGCGGCACGGATCGATTCCGGCAGCCTGGCGTTCAGCTCCGCGTTGAAGGTCTGTTCGGCCGTGGCGCCGAGCGGGGCGAGCAGAATCGCGCCTGCAAGGCCCAGAAGTAGGGTCCTGGTCATTGTGATACTCCCATTTCGGTTGGCTGGTTGAGGGTTGAAAATGATTTACCGGCGAACGGAAAGACCTCATCGACGGTAAGCTCACGCGGCAGAATCTCCTGCGCGCGCATCTCGGTGATAAACTCGGCGATCATGCGGCGGTTGGCGTCCAGACCGCTGGCATCCCAACCGTCGGGCAGCGCCTCTGCGACGAACTTCATTTCCCCGTGCATGAAGGGTGTCGTGTCGACATAACGCCGCCGCTTGGCGGTCCAGACCGCGCGCGAGCGGTCTATCAGCCCGCTCAGTTCCGTCGCAAGCCACGGGTGCGCATTTGCAAGCTCGGCGTCGAGTGAAACCAGATGGATACCCGGCACGTAGCCAACCGCATTGAAATACCGCACTTGCTCGGCGCGGCAATCCGGCAGGAGTTGCCGAAAGCCCGATTTCGGGTCGAAGAAACCCTCGGGCATGAAGGGCGTGCAAACCGCGTCGAGCCACCCGGAGTCAAGCAGCGCCATCATCGGCGCCTCGTGCGGCACGGGTTCAATCCGCCCCGGGCGTCCGAAGTTGCCCAAACGATCCTGCACCGGATGACTTTCCGTCAGGCGCCCGGCGTACCAGAAGGCATCCTCGGTGGTGATCCCCTCGCGGCGCAGGATCGCGCGTGTCCAGACATTCCCCGAATCCTGCCAGCCTGTAACGCCGATCCGCTTTCCCGCAAGGTCGCGGATCGTGGTCAGGGGGCTGTCCTCGCGGGTAATGATGCATTGGTGGCGAAACCCGCGCATGACGAAGTTGGGCAGCCCCAGCGCGCCCTGTTCGCCGGCGGCGATTGCCGTCAGGTATCGGCTGAACGACGTTTCGGCGGCGTCGTATTCCTGCCCTGCGCCAACCCCATCCGGCAGACTGGCGACCCGGTTCACCACAAGGTCTATCCGGTCCGAACGCACGTCTCCGAGCGCAAGCGGCGTCAGATAATCCCAGTCGCGGACAGCAAGGCGGATCGTGAGCGGCATGTTGCCCCTGAGTTTGGAAATTCAGGAATCAATTAAATGTTCATTTATTGTGCGGCAAATGTTATTACGTTACTGAACATTTAAAGGGGCCGCGCATGCAGACAATTCCCGCTGAAACCCTCGCGGGTCTTCTGACCGACCGGACCGCGCGAGGGATTGCCCGCGATACAACACGTTTGATCCGGGCAGGGACCCTGGCCACCGGTACCCGGATGCCGCCACTGCGCGACCTTGCCTATGTGATGGGTATCAGCCCCGGTACGCTGTCGGGCGCCTGGAAGGAACTGCGCCGGCTTAACGTTCTTTCCGGGCGTGGGCGCAATGGCACGTTCATCTGTGGCTCCAGCCTGACGCCGCGCCCCTCGCGATACTCCGCCCAGGGGGTTTTCGCCGAGGGGGTGCTGGATTTGACGATGGCCTCGCCTGACCCGGCGCTGCTGCCACCCGTTGACCGCGCATTGGCGCACGGCGCACGGGCCGAGGGGCTGAACAGCTATCATCGGGTTCGCATCCTGCCCGAGCTGGAAAGAGCCCTGCGCCACACCTGGCCCAATAAGGGCGGCACGATGCTGGCCGTAAACGGGGGATACAACGGCGTATACCTCGCGCTGCATGCGCTGGTGCCGCAGGGTTCGGTGGTGGCAATCGAGCGCCCGGCCCCGATGCGGCTGCTGGACATCCTTGACGACCTTGGCGCGATGATCGTGGAGGTGGCAAGCGACCGGCATGGACCCGACCCCAGATCCCTGGCGGCAGCATTGGCCACCCGGCCGACTGCCTTCATTTTCCAGCCGGTTCTCAGCGCGGTGACCGGCCATTACTGCACCCCGGAGCGGATGCGCGAATTGGGCGACGTTCTGGCAGGGTCAGAAACCCTGGTAATCGAGGATGACGGGTTCGGCGCTCTGGCCATCGCGCCGGCACAGTCGCTGGCCGACCGATTTCCCGACCGCGTCGTGCATGTCCGCTCCTTCTCGAAATCGCTGGGTCCCGACCTGCGTATGGCGGTGCTGGGCGCAAGTGAAAGCATCGTCGAGCAGATACAATCCTACCGGTCGTTCAGCACCGGCTGGACCAGCCGCATCCTCCAGGCGAGTGTCGCCTGGCTGCTGAACGATGCCGACACTCGGGCAGCGGTCGGTCATGCGGGAAAGCTCTATGCCGAGCGGCGCAACGCGTTGGCGGGCGAATTGCGGCGGCGCGGGATCGACGTCGGCGACGGCGGGGGCCTTTGCCTGTTTGCCCCCGTTCAATCAGAGACATTCGCGCTGATTACGCTGGCGGCACACGGTATCGCGGCGATATCCAGCGACAATTTCGCGCTGGAGCCAAGCGGCCATATCCGCTGCGCGACCAGCAGGCTTGCCGGTAAAAACGTGGTGGAGGTTGCAAATGCGATCTGCCGCGCGGCACAGGGTACGTCCAGGTAACCGGCTGCTCTGCAAGCCTTTGTCACAAGGCCGCATGCCACAGGCGCCGCCCCGGTCAAGCCGGCGTGGCAATGCCTTCCGTTGGCGTGTCGCCCTCTTGATGCAGTGCGTTTGGGATCCGCTAAAGGCCGGTCGAAACCCGCGCCCCGCTGGCATCGAACACGAGCATCTTGTCGCGCGGGATCGACAAGGGCAGATCCGCTCCGGGCCGTATGTCGGTCATCCCGGCCAATTCGACGGTCAGCGACGACCCGTCGGCGAGTGACAGATAGGCAAAGCTGTTGGCGCCCAATCGTTCGACCGCACTGACACGGCCGGTAAGGGTCATCCCGCCGCCCTCTTCCCCCTTGCGGATATGTTCGGGACGCACCCCCAGTGTGACCGGGCCGCGCCGGGCCGCAACCCTGATCGTCCCCAGGATTGACGTTACGCTGTTTCCATCCGATTGGCCTTCGATCAGGTTCATCTTGGGGCTGCCGATGAACCCCGCGACAAAAAGATTTGCCGGACGCTCATAAAGTTCTTCCGGCGTGCCGCTTTGTTCGATCCGACCGCCGTTCATCACCACGATGCGGTCGGCGAGTGTCATGGCCTCTACCTGATCGTGGGTGACGTAAATCATCGTCGCGTCGAGCGCGTCATGCAGGCGCGCAAGCTCAAGCCGCATCTGCAGCCGCAGCGCGGCATCGAGATTCGAAAGCGGTTCATCGAACAGGAAGATGCGCGGATTGCGCACGATCGCGCGCCCGATCGCAACCCTCTGGCGCTGGCCGCCCGACAGCGCCTTGGGCTTGCGGTCGAGAAGCGCTTCAAGCTGCAGGGTTCGCGCGGCCTCGGCAACCTTGGCGGCGATCACCGCCTTGTCCTCGCCGGCGATCCGCAGACCGACCGACATGTTCTGCGCGACCGTCATGTGGGGATAAAGCGCGTAAGACTGGAAGACCATGGCAAGGCCACGGCGCGCGGCCGGCACCTCGTTCATGCGCTCGCCGTCGATGGTCAGCTCTCCGCCAGAGAAATCCTCCAGCCCCGCGATCATTCGAAGCAGCGTGGACTTGCCACAGCCCGACGGGCCGACCAGCACGACGAATTCCTTGTCTCCGACGTCAAGGTCAAGTTGATCGATTACGGTCAGGGCGCCAAAGCGCTTGGTCGCGGATCTGAGATGAAGTTCACTCATGGCTTGCCTCCTGCCTCATTTGACCGCGCCCTGTGTCAGACCGCCGATGAACTGGCGCTGCAACACCAGAAACACAGCGAGGATCGGCAAGACCGAGATCACCAGCCCGGCCATCAATACCGCCCAGTCGCCGCGCAGGGCATTGGCAAAGCTCATCATGCCGATGGTTACGGTCTTGACGCTTTCGCTTTCGACAAAGGTCAGCGCGAAGATGAACTCGTTCCAGACCCGCATGGCGGATATCAATGCCGCCGAGGCAAGGATCGGGCGGGAGAGTGGCAGGTAGACATTCCAGAATGTCCAGAACGGGCCCGCCCCGTCCATCTTGGCGGCTTCGGCCAGCTCCAGCGGGATCTTCACCATATAGGCGCGGATCAGGAACGTGGTGAAAGGCAGGCCGAAGGCGACATAGGGGATGATCAGCGCCCAATAGGTGTTATAGATACCCAGCGCCGAAACGGTGCGGAACAGCGGCAAGAGCGCCACTTCGGGCGGCAGGATCGAGCCGCCGAGGATTGCCAGATAAAGAAGCGTCTTGCCGCGCAGTTTCAAGGCCACCAGCGCATAGGCCGCCGCCGCCGCCAGCACGACGATCAGCGCTGTCGAAACCACCGTCACGATCACGCTTGAGATCAGGTATTGTGAAACGCCGTAATCCCATGCGGCGCCGTAGTTCTGCCAGCGCCACGCCTTGGGCAGCGCCCAGGCCGAGCCGAACATCTCGGACGATGTCTTGAACGACGACAGAACCAGCCAAACCATCGGATAGACCGATAAGATCACGAAGACCCAAAAAAGCGCGACAGTGCCCATGCGCACTGCACGTTCGCCACCGGTTTCCGTCTGCCCGATCCGTCGCGCCATGGCTCAGTCCTGCCGCTGAAGGCGGATCTGGACGGCGCCGATCGCCAGCGTGATAAGGAAGATCACCGTGGCGACGGCCGCCGCATAGCCCGACACATCGTTGCGAAAAGCCGAGCGGTACATGTGTGTTCCCAGCACTTCAGAGGCGTTGTTCGGGCCGCCGGCGGTCATTACCCAGACGATGTCAAATACCTTGAAGGCGCCAAAAATGGTGATGATGGCAAGGATCAGCGTGGATTCCCGAACCCCCGGTACGGTGATGTGGAAAAACTGCTGGATGCGGTTGGCGCCTTCCATCTTCAGCGCTTCATAAAGGTCGTCCGGTATGGCCTGGATCGAAACCATGAACAGAACGATCATGTAGCCGGTCCATTGCCACTGCGAGACCATGATAACCGAAATCATCACGGTTGCTTCTTCGCCCAGCCAGACGTGTGACAGACCTTGCAGGCCGGTGGAATAAAGCACCTGATCTATCAACCCGATGGTGGGCTGATAGATCAGTTGCCAAAGCAGACCGACCACAGTCACCGGCAGGATGGAAGGCAGGAAAAAAGCGGTGCGGAACAACGTGCGCTGGCGTGGGCCGATAATACCTCCGACCAGAACCGCCGCAATCACCAATGCCACGATGACCTGGAACATGATGGAGATGACGGCGTAAAGCACGTTGTTGACAAGCGCGCGCCAGAAGACGGGGTTGGCGAACAGCTCGCGATAGTTGTCGAGGCCGACAAAACGCTGTTCGGTTCGCACCGAACTCCACGAAAAAAGGCTGTACACCATGTTTTCGAGGGCGGGCGCATAGACGAATGCGACAAGAAGCAGAAGCGAGGGAAACAGGAACAGGTAGGGAGCATACCTACTGAGCAATGATGCTTTCATCCTGTTTCCCCCGGTTGCTCGCGGATCAGTTCCCGCGTTCTTTCTGCACCGCAAGCGCGGTTTCACGCACGCGCGCCATGATGGCGTCGGGCGTGTCGGTCCCGTTCAGAAGCGCCTGAGACCCGGCAAGCAGCACCTCGGTCGAGCGTGCGTCCATATCGGTATCCAGCCAGAGCGCCAGCCCCGAGGCGGCATCGATCGCCTTCAGCCCCTCGATGGCCTGTTCGCTGGCATTGTCTGGCGTGACCGAGCCATTGACGGAACTGGTCATGCCGGTGATCTTCACATATTTCTGCGCCTGTTCGGCCGATGTCAGGAACTTGAGGAAGCGGATCGCCTCGTCCGGGTGCTCGGTGGCGGCCGAGATCATGAAGCCGTCCGGCGCACCCGTCAGCAACCCGGGATCCCCCGCGCCGCCCGAGATCGGCGGCAGCGGAAAGAAGCCCCAGCCATCCTGACCCAGTTGCGAGTCTGCGGTGACCTGATTGAACTCCACCAGTTCCATGTACATCATCGCATTGCGACCGGCGAGGAAACTGCCGCGCGCGATGGAATGGGTCAGTGCGTTGGACCCGCGGTTGAAACAGCCGTCATCGTTCAGTTTCTGAAAGTCGGCCAGCGCCTGCGTATAGCCCGGATGGGTATAAAGCGTGTCCGCCGGGCTGGTCAGGTTGTAATCGTCCAGCCGCACCTCGTTAGGCACCAGTTTCGCGTTCAGTTCACCGATGTAATGCGACGCAGCCCATGGATACTGGTTGCCAAAGGCGATCGGTTCGATACCGGCGTCTTTCAGCTTGTGGCAGGCGGCAACGAAATCTTCGTAAGTCGCGGGCACCCCGATGCCGTTATCCGCGAAAAGCTTCTTGTTGTAGAGCATGAATTTCGCGTCGACATTGATCGGAACACCGTAAAGCTTGCCCTCGTATTTGAAAGGCTCAAGGGCCGCTTCGGGGAAGCTGGCCTTCCAGTCGCCGCCATAAACGGCATCGGTGATGTCAAGCGCGCGGCCGTTGCGCGAAAAGTTCTTGCCGAACTCTCCCGACCACGAAAAGAAGACGTCGGGCACCTCGTTCGATCCCATAAGAACGCGGATCTTGTCCTTGTAGGGTTCGTCGGCCACGGCTTCCATCTTGATCTTGATGTCAGGGTTCGCGGCTTCGAATTCGGCCACCGCGGGTTCAAAATAAGCCATGTTTTCGGGTTCCGGCCACTTGTGCAGGAAACTCAGCGTCACCTCGGCGAAGGCCGCGCCGGAAAAACCGAAGGCTGCTGCTGTGCCAATAAGCAGGCCGGCAAGACGGGAATATTTCATCACTTTCTCCTCATCGAGTTGGAAAAATGGTCGGTTTGCCGGCGTTGGCCGCCGGGCGTTTCAGCCCCGGTTGACCCGGGCGTATAGCAATTTCATGGCCGAAGGCGCCGCGCTGTTCGCAGACGCGCGCGGCATATCCCGCCCCGGCCGCAAGCTGACCGGCAAGATCGCCGCCGGCGAGACGTTCGTTGAGCAAACCCGCAATGAAACCGTCGCCGGCCCCCAGCGTATCAACGACTTTGGCCGGCAGGACCGGTTGGTGCATTGCCCGGCCAGCCTCGAACGCAAGGGCGCCTTTGGCCCCGCGAGTGATAACGACCAGTTCCGGTCCCCGTGCCGCGACAGAGCGGGCCAGCCTGTCGCAGCCCTGATCGTCGAGGTCAGAGGCGGAGAGAAAGGCTATGTCTATATCGGGCGCGGTCCGCGCGATATATTCGTCCGTGTATTCCGATGAGTAGTCGAAACTGAGCAGCGTACAGGCCGCCGAAAGCCGCGGCAGATCGGGCTCCAGCCTTGAATAGACGCTGGAATGGGCAAGATCGAACCCGCCCATCCAGAGGTAATCGTCATCGGTCAGGGCGTAGGTGTCACGCCTTGTCGGGTTTGAGCCGTCAAAAACGCGATCATTGCCGTCGTGGCGGATACGTGACCATGTATTGCCGCCCCCGGTCCGCCTCAGCCGCGACAGGTCAATCCCCTCGGCCTCCAGCGCGTCATGCACCAGATCCCCCAGAAAGTCCGACCCGACAGCGCCGAGATAGGCCGCGCTGGCGCCCAGTCGATGCATCATCACCGCGACATTCACGGCATTGCCGCCGGGGTATTGCACCCCCTGATCGACATAGATGTCGACGGTATTGTCACCGATGCCGAGCACGCGCGCCATCGTTCAGTATTCCGACTTCCACATATAGCGACGGGTCGAAAGCGGATGGTTGTGCCAAACCGCCAGCCGCACGCATATCCGGTAAAGCGCGGTCTCGACGATGTAGGGCGCAACGATCGGCCGGATTTCGGGATCGATGCCGGTCATGGCGTAATCCCTTGAGTCGTAGACATAGATCCGCTCGGTATGCTTCTTCGCGAAACGCAGCACCCGTTCCATCAACGGGCGGGACGGATCTTCGCCCAGCATCATTATGAAAGGCGTATTGGCGTCGAGGATCTCGAAGGGACCGTGAAAGAACTCGGCCGCCTCGATCGGGTAGGAATGCAGCCATTGCATTTCCATCAGGATGCAGACGCCGATCACATAGGCGGTATTGAACATCGGTCCCGACGCAACGTGGTAGATGTTGCGATCGTCCTTGAGCAGGCGCGCTTCCTCGGCGGCGCGCGCCTCGGTCGCAAGCTGGGTCTCGACCATCGCCTCGGGCAGCGCGGCGAGCGATCTCATCAGTTTTGGATGCAGGTTCCAGCCGTCCTTTGCCGCAAGGAACCCACCGATCAGCGCCTGCATGACCATGAACATCCCGGTATGGGCCTGATCCGTTTCGCCCATCAGAAACGCGGTCTGCACGGCCTTGGCCAGGGGCAGGTCGGCGGTCTGGGTGACACTGGCGGTTATGCAGGGCCGATCCTTGACGAATTCCGCCGCCGCAACGGTTTCCGGGGTCGTCCCGGATTTTGAACCCAGAAGAACAAAGGTCCGCTCGTCAAAGCGCTTCGGGTCCTGCGCCATGAATTCGGCCGGGAAGTAACGTCGCACCTCGGTCGAAGGGCTGTAATACTGAATCCAGTATTCCAGCCCAAGCATGATCCGGTTCGGTGCGCCGCATCCGACCAGATATATCTTGTCGACCTTGTCTGCGATCGAACGCCCGAACTCGGCCGCGTCCTCCATTACCTTCTTCGACTTTTCGAGCCCGGCCAGCATGCCCTGCCTGTCCACGTCGGTCGCCATTACGTCTCCTATCGGTATCCATTGGAACATACCAATACAGTTCTTGGTATATATACCGAAAGTCAATTGGATTCGCTGAATGGCCCCCTATTCGTCTGTTTTTCTGCATGCGCATTACGAAAGGATCGTTGTTGACAGAGAAATTGGTATAGTCCATCACCGGGGCGGGAGATGCGACAGGTTCAATGACAGGACGGCAGCACTGCACCCGGTGCGGTGCCGCGCCTATAGACCAACCACAATGCAGGCGCAGCATAGAGGGAGAACCAGATGGACGAATCGGGCTCTAACGGGGGTGGGCAGATGGTCCATGAACGGGCCGGGCAGTTCATACTCGACCTGATAAAGGGACCGGGTTACCGCGCCGGCGACCGCATCCCGTCCGAGCGGGATCTTTCCGAGCAAAGCGGCATCAGCCGCATGACGATGCGCAAGGCAATCTCTCACTTGGTAGACCTCGGCGTGCTGGAACGGCGCGGTACGGCGGGAACCTTCCTGCCCACCGCCGTGATCCGGCGGCCGATGTCGGACGGAATGTTCGCGCATGGAATTTCAGAAATCGTGCGCCAATGCGGCGGTGTACCGGGAAGCAAGCTTCTGGTGTTCGAACGCCACGCGGCCGATCTGAGGCTGGCCGAACGGCTGGGGATCCGTCAGAGCGATCCGGTCGTGGTCATGCGGCGGCTGCGCACCGTGAACGGCCAGCCCTTCTGCATCGAGACGACGCATATGGCGGACGCACGTGTCCCCGGGCTGGTGGCCGACGATCTTCTGGGAAAGATGTCATTCTACGAGATCCTGCGCGAAAGATACGGCATAAGGATGTATGGCGGTGAAGGGTTGATCAGCATGACATCGGCCAGCCCGCGCGAGGCGAGCCTGTTGGAACTGGGGCGCGAAACATCGTGCCTGTTGTTGCAGGCGGTGTCCCTGGATGTGGATGACCGCCCGATGGAGTTCCTGCA
Source organism: Paracoccaceae bacterium (assembly GCA_020447005.1). GTDB lineage: Bacteria > Pseudomonadota > Alphaproteobacteria > Rhodobacterales > Rhodobacteraceae > Albidovulum. Next base: position 17,514 of record JAGRDO010000131.1, on the reverse strand, counting down.
CTCGATCAACCATCCCCGCATGGTGGAATTTCGCGGCAAATGAGCCGTGACCTGCCACTGGTTTTTCATCCGGCGGGGACCGGCGTCAGGCTGGTGTTTGCGCCGGTCGGCGCAGGTTTGGCATAATCGCGCTGCGCGAATTAACTTTCGCTGCCCGCCTCAGTCCTGAGCCAGGACAGGAATATACTGACTTTGTCCGGAATGGAGCGTCGGGCGGGAAAAAGCGCGAAATACCCGTATCCTGTTTCGATCACCCGCTTGAAAGGCGCCACGAGAATGCCCGTACTAAGATCGTCCGCGACCAGGCTGAGATCGCCCATCGTCACGCCATACCCATTCGCGGCAGCCGTGAAGGCGAAATCCTGGGTATCGAACACCTGATTGGATATTCCGCGAATGTCGTATCCGCCCTCAGCGTTCAGCCACAGCGACCAATCGCTGTGACGAATATTGGAATGCAAGAGAACACAGTTGGCCAGGTTACCCAAGACCGGCGGTTCTCCAAGAAGCGACAAATGGCTGGGCGCGCACATTGGTGTAAGACGCTCGGTGAGAAGATGCAGCGCTTCCATTCCCGGCCAGTTGCCCCCACCATATGTGATAAGGACATCGATATCGCCGGTTGAGAAAGACGGGCGTGCGAACCACGCTGTATCGATGATCACCTCAAGGGTGGGGCAGGATCTCTTGAAATTCGCAAGGCGGGGAAGAAACCAGCGTCTGGCAAATGTCGGTGGCATCCGGACGGTAATGGATTGAATTCCATGTCGCGTCGCATCAAATGTCGATCTGAGGGAACTGAGAAGTCCTTCCACGACGGGAACGAGTGCCATGCCCTGTTCGGAGAGAATGACCTTGCGTGTATGCCTTTCGAAAAGCGAGCAACCCAGGTGATCCTCAAGTTGCTGGATCTGGCGGCTGATCGCGCTCTGGCTCAAGAGCAATTCGGTCGCTGCCTTGGTAAAGCTGTGCGTTTGCGCCACAACATAGAAACTGTGTAATGCCTGCAGCGATGGAAGTCGGTTCAGGTCAAAACTTGGCTGACTGTCGTTAGGTGCGGGCATGTCCAAGTTTCCCTCCGGGTCGCATCTATAATCTTGGCAACGACTGCAGATGCAACCCGTTATGGGGGATCAAGCGATAAGCCTGCGAACCTCTGCAATGGCGCGATGAACCTGAGAGGGCGCAGTCCCGCCGCGATGCGAACGACATGCGACCGATCCAGCGACTGTCAGAACGGAAAAAACGTCCTCTCCGATTAGCCCGCTATGGGTCTGCAGATCCACGAGCGAAAGCTCGGCAAGGCTGCGACAGTTGCGGTCGCGCGCCATTCCGACGGTTGCCGCCACGACGTGGTGGGCATCACGGAAAGGCATGCCCTTCCTTACGAGGTAATCCGCCAGATCCGTGGCGGTAGAGTACCCGGTGTCAGAGGCGTCAAGCATCCGTTCCGCGTGGGGCCGGACGGTCCCCAGCATCTGGGTGAAGATGCGAACGGCCGGACGAACATTTTCGAACGTGTCCGTCAATGGCGGCTTCGATTCCTGCTGGTCCTTGTTGAATGCCAAAGGCTGGGCCTTCATCAGTGCAATCGAAGTGGTCAGGTTGCCGTGCACACGGGCGGCCTTACCCCGAACCAGTTCCGCGAGATCCGGATTGCGCTTCTGAGGCATGATCGAGGATCCTGTGCAGAATGCATCGCCGATTTCGATGAAATCAAACATTGGCGTGGTCCACAGGATGATCTCTTCGGACAAACGCGACAGGTGCGCCATGATCACCGCTCCGGTGTGACAAATGTCCGCAACATAGTCCCGGTCGGAAACAGCATCGAGCGAGTTGCGAAATGCGGAAGAAAACCCCAGTTCCGCCGCGCTGTATTCCGGATCGATCGGATATCCGCTCCCGGCGAGGGCCGCGGCGCCCAGCGGGCAGATGTTAAGCCGTTCCCGCGCTTGCGTCACACGTTGAAGATCCCGCAAGAACATCTCTGCATAGGCCATCATGTGGTGGCCAAACGTCACCGGTTGCGCAACCTGAAGATGGGTAAATCCCGGCATGATCGTATCTGCATGGCGTTCGGCAAGATCGCAAAAACCGGCGATGAGGGCCTTCAGCTCTGCGGCAAGGGAATCCAGCTCTTCCCGCGCGTAGAGCCGGATACCCGTCGCAACCTGGTCATTCCGTGACCGCGCCGTGTGCAGTTTCTTTCCGACGTGACCTATCAGTGCTGTCAGGCGCATCTCGACATTCATGTGAACATCCTCATGGGCTTTGTCCCATGGAAAAGTGCCTGCACCCATCTCGGTGGCGATCTGCGACAGGCCTTCCTGCAGGGCGGCCCCCTCCTCGAAGGTCAGGATGCCGGCACGGGTCAACATCGCCGCGTGAACCATACTCCCCTTCACGTCCTGCAACGCAATCCGTTTGTCCTGTTCAAGGCATTCGTGAAAGTCATTGAAGTCGTCCGAAACCGGTTCGCGAAAAAGTGGCGACCAGGCTTGTTTTTCTGCCATGGGATCATCCTTTCGAAAGGGGGGCGCAACGCATCAGGTCGAGCAGCGGAGCCACGTCTGAGGAGTTTTCTATCGCGAGGATGAGGTCACGCAGGGCTTCGGTCCTGTCGCGCGTCATTACCCGGCCGCACAATGCCTCGAATTTCGCGATGATGCGGTCTTCGCTCAACGGGTTCTGCGGCGCCCCCAGCGGAAACGCAACCGTCACCTCATGTCTCGAATTGTCGACGGTCGTGACCGCGATGGCGGGCTCGTCCTCGTCCGCCATATTCGGATCGATCCTCAGGTCGAACCGTTCGATCCAGCGTGCAATTTTGGGTGAAGACCAGGCTGGCGCTTCCAGTTGATCCAGCCCCACCGTGCCATACTCTAACCTGGCGGCCAACGCGTAAGGTATGCTCATCTGTGCCTCTGCCCGGCTCCGCAGACTGGTTCCGCCGCACATTCCGTGCTGGAATCTGCTAATCCGGATGTCCACCCTTGCCACGTCTTCCGGGCGCAGGTTCTCGCGCCTGAGAACGAGATCCAACGCGTCGATGGACGAGTGCGTTCCGCGGCAGGTTGCATGCGGTTTGATCGAGCACCGGTTCAGACGCCAGAAGTCGCCCCAGTTTTCGAGTAACGCGGCCGGTTCGCTTGCAACGCGCATAAAGGTTGAAAAGAAACCGCCCCAAACGTCCTCAAAAAGCGCGTCCGGGCCGGAAAAACCCACGGCGGCCAGATCCGCCGCGATCACGCCGCCTTCCGCCGAACGGCCGGAGTGGAGTTTTTTGGTTTGGCTGCCATTATGGATGAACGCCCACGTGCCGCCGGCCATCGATCCCGCGATCGCCAATGCCATTGCAAGTTTGGGTGCGTCCAGCCGCTTCAGAACCCCAACCGCTGCCGCAGCACCGAAGGGGCCACATGTCCCCGTCGAATGCCAGCCCAGCCCATTATGGGTTTCATATCCGCCGCTGGCTTCCAGCACACGGCGGGCGACCTCGTAACCGATCAGGATGGCTTGCAACAACTCTGATCCGGCAACCCGTCGTTGCAGGTATGGAAGAGAAGCCAGAACCGCCGGCACGACAACGGCGCCGGAGTGGTCGCAGCCACCGGAATCGTCCAGCTCTAACGCATGGGCCGAGATCCCGTTCAGCAGGGCGGCGGTTCGCGCGTCGCTGGAATGTTCGGTGCCCCAGATGCGGCTTGCGCCCGATACCGGCGCAAAGGCGGCAAGGCCAAGCGCCGTTTCTGCCGAGGCAGAGCCGGCCATGGCGACACCGATCGTATCGAGCAGATGCAATTTCGCCTTGTGCCGTGTCGCGTCATCGAAATCGGCAAAGCGCGTGCCGCTGACCAGGTCGGCCAGCTGCAGAAGAGTGGATTGAGACATGGCTTCAGGCCTCTTTCAGGTAACGGCTGTACACATTCAGCGGATGATTGTCCTCGGGGTAAAGGCCTTGCGTCCTCGTCCACTCCGCGACCTCTGATCCCGTCGCGAACCAGACGTCGTCGCGTTCGCGCATATGGGCGATCAACCTCCGCATCAAACCGATCCGGCCAGGCGTGCCCGTCCATTCGGGGCGCAGCAGCACCGAAAGACACAGGCCATAGCGGTGACAGGCATCGAATTCGGCGATCCAGTTCCCAAGAACGCCCTCATAGGAGGGGATGCGGCTCAGACCCGTCGGAAAGGCCGGAGCGAAGTTGAATTGGAAATATGGCCGGTCCTCGGTTTCGCTGTGGAATGGTATTTCGACGATCCCTTCCGGATGAAGATAGGGCCAGTCGTCCCCCTGCAACGTATGCGACCAGCCGAAACCAGCCGCGAGGAGTTGCGCTGCGAAGTCAACGGGCCAGTTGCCATACGGCAGGCGAAAACCGCGCACGGCCTGGCCCGACGCCTCCTGCAGCGCCCCCCGCGCCCTCGACAGAAGCGCCGCCCGCTCGGAAACCGGGATCTGGTCCAGGCGCTCTGTCCCCCAACCATGACAGGCGATTTCGTGTTGCGCCGCCGAAATCCGCGAGACGGCGGCGCCCTGGGTCCGGGCTATGGCGCCGGGCAGGAACCATGTCGCCGGCAAATCCGCCGCGTCCAGACATTCAAGCATGCGGTCCACGCCACGCGCCGCGCCGTATTTCCAGACAGAATGGCTTTTCTCGCGCGTTGGCAGATCGGGCGCCCGCGCCGTGGCATCCAGCCCGTCGTCAAAAGCGATGCTGATCATCACGGCGCAGGTCTTGCCTTCGGGCCAATGAAACCTATGCGTCATCATTGCCCCCCGGCGGTGGCGAAGCCGGCCCTCTGCAAGGCCCATCCCGCTACCTCGTTCAATTTGGTTGCCCATACGTCATCGTGCTGGCGGATTGTCGAAAACAGCCTCTCGAGTATCGGCAGTCGCGCGGGCTTGCAGCTTACCTTCGGGTGCAGGATCGTCGTCCAAAACAAGCCTTCGGCGTGATAGCCCTCGAACTCGGCGCACCAGTTGCCGCCTACTGCCCGATACTCGCTTATGCGATCATGTCCGACCGGAAAGGGCGGGTCCTCGAAATAGGCAAGCGAGGTATAGTCATCCATATCCCAGCGCCCCGCCAGTTCGACAAGGGGCACGGATCCTTCAGGCGCGGGGTGGAAATAGGGACGGTCCTCGCCCCGCATGGAGCTGGAATAGCGGATCCCGAAATCTCGAAGCAGGCCCGGCGTCTCGGCCGTCCAGTCGCCCGAGGGGGTGCGGAACCCCTGCGGAGCAACGCCAAGGCGAGACTTGAACACGTCACGTGACTGTTGCATCACCTCCAGCTGGCGCGCGGGTTCCAGGTCGCGGAAGTATTCGTGGCGATGGCCGTGATACGCGACTTCGTGGCCTTCCGTCAGAATTCTGATGCAGACATCCGTCCAGTGTTCAACCACCCAGGTAGGGATGAAGAAGGTCGCCGGAAGCTCATAACGGGCCAGCAGGTCCAGCAGTCGCGGCACGGCGCGAAACGGCCCATATGCCCCTTCGGAAAAATAGCGCAAGTTCTGCCGCAGCGACCCGTCCAGCATGGCGTCGCCTGTTGGACCATCCAGATCGAAGGCCAGACCGACAGCCGAGCGGGCTCCGTGCGGCCACAAAAAAGGGTCCCGCAATTGCGGGTTGGACGTGCGGGACTGCATGGGGACACCAGATTTCGAAGATATGTGCGCCGGCGACAAGCCGGCGCACGATCGATTTATTTCACGCCGTTCACGACGGCCTTCTCGACCGCATTGTGGTCCAGCCCCCACTTTGCCAGGATCTCGGCATATTCGCCAGAAGCGATCAGCTCATCGAGCGCCTTTGCAACGCCGTCGCGCAGGTCCGGGTTTGCCTTGCTGAAAGCCATCCCAAACACGTCATTGCTCAGGAGCGGTTCGCCCACCATGACATAAGTGTCAGGCTCGACCCGCATCTGCCAGGCGATGGTTTCAATACCCTGCACGACCCCGTCATACCGGCCCTGACGCAAACCGAGGCGCGCCGCGTTTGAATCCTCGGTGCCTTCGAAAGTGATTGCCGGCAAACCGTTCGCCACGCAATTGGCGTCGGACCACGCATTCACATTATCGCCGAAGGAGGTTGAGCGGCTGCCCGCGATGATCTTACCACAAAAATCCTTGGTGGCATGGTAGCTGGCACCGTTCGCCGTAGTCGTGAACAGTATTGGGCCAGACGTCAGATAATCGACGAAGTCGACGCTTTCCTGGCGTTTCACGTTGTCACTCATCCCGGACATGATCATGTCGCCGCGTCCGGTTTCAAGACCGCTGAGCAGGCTCTCGAAGCTCGAAGCGACAAAAACGGTTTGCAGGCCAAGCTTTCCCGCAATGGCGTTCGCCAGATCGATATCCAGACCGTCGAGGGTGCCCGAATCCGGGTTCACATACTCGATCGGGGGATAGATAGGATTGGTGAGAATACGCAGCTCGCCCTCAGTCAGCAGCGTTGGCTCTGCCGAAGCGCCCGTCACCAAAGCCGCCAGTACTGCGGCTGAAGCAAGGAGGTTTTTCATGTCGATATAATCCTCGGTTGGTTTTGATTGTTCCTTACAGAACGGCGGAAACAAAGGATCTTACCCTTTGATTTTTAGGGGATTTCAGGATGTCGTCCGGGCTTCCCTCCTCGACGATGCGCCCTTGGTCCATGAATGCCACGCGATTGGCGACTTCGCGGCAAAACCCGATTTCATGGGTCACGACGATCATGGTTGTTCCCATGGCTGCCAAGGTCTTCATCACGCCCAGAACCTCACCCACCAATTCCGGGTCGAGGGCAGAGGTCGGTTCATCGAAAAGCATCGCGTCGGGCTTCATTGCCAGGCTGCGGGCAATCGCAACCCGTTGTTGCTGTCCTCCGGAGAGCTGCGCGGGATAGGCCAGTGCCTTTTCCGCCAGCCCGACCGTTTCCAGCAGCGCCATTGCTTCGTCCTTGCTCTCGGCGACGGTGCGGCGCTGAACGACGACAGGGCCTTCGATGACATTGCCCAAGACGGTCTTGTGAGGAAACAGGTTGAAGCGCTGGAACACCATGCCAACGGCCTGTCGCTGCCGGGCGACTTCACGGTCCGACAAGTGATAGAGCTTGTTGCCTTGCCGACGGTATCCCACGATCTCGCCGTTGACGCTGATATAACCGCCATCGATCGTTTCCAGTTGATTTATACAGCGAAGAAACGTGCTTTTGCCGGATCCGGAAGGTCCGATGATCGATACGACCTCACCCTTTCCCATCGCGAACTCGATGTCTTTCAAGACATGGTTTTGCCCGAAATGCTTTTGCACCTGGCGGGCTTCGATGATGGGTTTCATGCGGGAACCTCCGCCTTGGTCTTTTCGGAAGTTCTTGCGGCGCCCCAGCCCTGCGAGAAATGGCGTTCTATATAGAACTGCGCGATCGAGAAGATCGTCACGAGAACCATGTACCAGAATGTCGCGACGATAAGGAGTTCGATCACCCTGGAATTCACGTAGTAGACTTCCTGAACCTTGCGCAGGATCTCGGAATACTGGACGACGCTCGCCAGCGACGTGAGCTTGATCATGCCGATCGTTTCGTTCCCGATCGGCGGCACGATCACCCGCATCGCCTGTGGCAGCACAATCCGCTGCAATGTGCGAAATCGGGTCATCCCGATGGCCGCCGCCGCTTCCGCCTGGCCCTTGTCAATCGACAGGATTCCGGCGCGCACAACTTCAGCCGTATAGGCCCCTTGCTGGATACCCAGCCCAAGAAGCGCGGCGACAAACGGTGTCATCACGTCCACGGTCCGAACCGAAAACGTATCGCCAAATCCGATGGTCGGGAAGATCAGCGCCAGGTTGAACCACAAAAGCAGCTGCAACAGCGCGGGCACGCCACGGAACAACCAGATATATCCGATGGCGATGTATCGGATTACCCGGTTCTCGGACATCCGCATGATGGCGGCGCCGACCCCGAGAAAAATACCCAAGCCCATCGCCGCGAAGGTCATTGAAATGGTGCTGATAAGACCGATCAGGACAGGGCGCGCAAAAAGGTTCTCCTTGACCACCGACCATTCAATCTGCCCGTGCCAGAATGAACGCGCGATTAGCAACACCAGCAGGATGCAGACCGCAGCCAGCAGATTTGTGCCGATCTTCTTTGGTGGAACGACCTCAAGTCGCAACTCTGATGCGGAACTCTGTGACATCAAGCCTCCCCCAAGGATGTCCTGTGACCGAAGTAGCTACATACGCCTCGAAGCAAAAACGGCAATTTGTAATGTCATTTATGAACGCTGCGCATAAATGGATCGGTTGCGATGCGGCTCGGTTCCTGTGTCCAGCCCCGGACGCCGACCGTCGCGCCCACGAAGGGACCAGCACCCGGGCCGAGGGCCCGCACCGAGCGAGGCGGGCGAAAGTCGCGCATGGGCCGGTCAAGGTCGGCCGGGCAGGTGCGGCGTTTCCCGTCCGCACGTGACCGGATCACTACGATATTCAGACCGCGCCGGAATCGTCTTTCCCCCACCTCGTCCCGCCATACCAGATCCGATCCTTTGATCCCTGGCAGAGCCATGCGCCGGAAATGACCACGTGGTCATAGTCAGATGGGCCGCTTGCGGGCCGCGAAAGACACGTTGCGATCCCGATCAGGCACCAATCGCAGGAACCGGAAACCGGCGCGCAGGGCGCCGCGCGGCTCCACCGGATACCGGGGCAGGGGACCTGGCGCAGGGCCATGTCCGCGTGGTCCGCGTGCATGGCCGCCGCCAGCAAGGCCTTTCCCGGACCCGAGAGCCATGCATCGAATGTCGTGAGCGGGCCGAATTCATGCCGAAGCGCCTCAAGGCCGGCATTGCCGGCCAGGCGTCCGTCATCGACCAGCGCGGCCAGCTTGCCAAGGAAGGGGGTCTCTGCCAGCAGTTCGTCCGGAAACCGCTGATACTTGATCGGCTTGCCCGCCGTCCCCGTCAGCTTTCGGGCAAGTTCGTTGCCAGTCACCTGATCGGATGCAATCTCGATCGTGCGCCCGACAAAGCGGTCGTGATCGGCGAAGATGGCGGCCACGATGACCCCGATGTCGCGGACGGCCATGAACTGGCCGGTCTGCTCCGGGCGAAGAAAGAAGGTGAAGGCGCCCTGGTCCAGTCCCATGCCCGGCAGCATCAGCAGTTCCATGAAGGCGGCCGGCCTCACGATTGTGGCATTCAGACCAAGGCCGCGGATATAGGTCTCGATCTCGGCTTTGCTGTCGAAATGGCCCATGCCGGTCTTCGCGGGCCCCGCCGCGTTGACCGAGCTGTAGACAAGATGCCGGACGCCACTTTCCAATGCGATGCGCGCAACGGTCTGTCCATAGCGCACTTCGTCCTCGTCCGTGACATTGTAGGCCGCGCCCTGGCCGGAACTCGGCTGGACGCTGAACACCCCGTAAACCCCCGCCATCGCCCGCCTGATCGAGGCCTCGTCGCCAAGATCGCCCTGCATCACCTGCACGCCCTGGCGCGCCAGGTCTTGGGCATTCTGCCCGTCCGGGGCGCGCGCCAGCGCCCTGACGTTCCAGCCCCCTCCGATCAATCGCGACGCGACGGCGCCGCCCCGCTGACCCGTCGCCCCGAAAACGAGAATTGTTTTCCGTCGCTTGATTTACCTGGCAATTCAGCCTCCTTTGCCTTGAAAGGAGAGCGGTATAGTTATTATACCTGAATGCAATTGGGCACCTTAAAGTGCCCTGGTAGCAGTGAATATACCCACCATGGCGGCCTCGTCGCCGAAAGATATCGAGCTGAATCGCCGGATCCTCGACGAGATCACCAGCAAATGGACGCTGCTTGTGGTGAATTGCCTATGCGACGGGCCGATGCGCTTCAATGCGCTGAGACGGGCGAATGAGGGCATCACGCAAAAGGCGCTTACGCAATGCCTTCGCAGGCTGGAGGCGAACGGTCTGATCACCCGCAGCGTGGTCAGCACCGCCCCGGTCGCCGTCGTCTACGAAATCTCGCCGCTCGGCCGCTCTCTAGAACCGCATCTTCAGGCCATTCTGGGATGGGTCGAACGGCACCGGAGCGACGTTATGGCGGCGCAAGACGCCTTCAGGCTCAGGTCTGACTGACAACCGCGCGCATCGGGCGGCCCGGCTCAACGATTCGCCGCAAGGTTACGCGCGCAGGGGTCCGCCTGCCGGCGCCATGCGATGCCGTCTGTCGCGGGACGGCCGGAATTTCTGACGTTTTTGGATGACGAACATGGCTTGCGGCCGGGGTGCGGGACCGCGCCACGGTGCCGACAAGAAATATCTGGACAACTGGTATACCGGTATGTTTACCATCCGGTTCATGAGCGAAGCTTTCAAATTCGAGCGCCAGCGCGCCTATGATCTGATCGTCGAGCGGATCTTCGGATCCGACTTCGACCGCACGCTGCCGCTGTCCGAGCGCGGCCTGTCAGAGCTTTTCGGGATCGGGCGGATGCCGGTCAGGGAAGCCTTGCGGCGGCTGGAGCAGGAAGGCGTGGTCGAGGTTCGCCCCGCGCGCGGCACCTTTCTTCGCAATGTCGAAGAAGTCGATCTGAGGCGGATCTATCAGGTGCGTACCGCGCTTGAGTGTCTGGTCGCGGCAGATGCCGCGCGACAGGTTCCCTCGCGCGAGTTTCTTCAGATCGGCACCAAGCTCGAGATCATGCTGCGCGACCTGGAAAGCTTTTCGCCCGCGGATATCGACGATGCGGGAACGGAATTCCACGAACGTCTGGTGGAAGCTTCCGGCAATGACGTGGCCGCCGAGACGATCCGGCTGTTTCGGACCCGCTTTCGCCTGGCGTTTCACCTGCCGCGCTATTTCTCGTTTCCGACCGCGGCCAAAACCCTGCGGGATCACCGCGACATCTTCGAGGCCGTGGTCGCCGGCGATCCGGATCTGGCCGCGTCCCGCATGAAAGAGCACCTCGCGAAGGGGCTCGAACTTCGCCTTCGCCTCAGCACCACAAGCAAGGCGGCGGCCCCAGTCACGTAACGACCAACAACGGAGTGGATGATACCAATGAAATTGACTGCAGTTCTCTGTCTTGCGTTCACGGCCACGGCCGGTGCGGCTTCGGCCGGCACGCTCGACAATGTCAAGGCGAACGGGACGGTGAAATGCGCCGTCAACGGCGCGCGCCCCGGCTTTTCCTCGGTCGCCAGCGACGGCTCATGGATGGGCATTGACGTCGATACCTGCCGTGCGGTTGCCGCCGCCGTGCTGGGCGATGCCTCGAAGGTTCAGTTTCTGAAGACGACCAACCAGACGCGTCTGACGGCCCTGCAGACCGGCGAAGTCGATCTGACCGTGGCGAACACCACCTGGACGCGGGCGCGCGACACCGATCTGGGGCTCGATTTCGTCGCGCCGACCTTCTACGACGGTCAGGCGCTCATGGTGGCCAAGGCCCTCGGTGTCAGCGAAGTCTCGCAACTCGACGCCGCGACGGTCTGCGTGCGGCCCGGATCGACGTCCGAGCGTGTCGTCGCCGACATCCAGGGCAAATACGGCATCACGCTGAACCCCGTCGTCATCGAGGATCAGAACGAGATCAACACCGCCTTCTTCGGCGGGCGTTGCGACGTGGCCGTGCAGTCGTCCTCGGGGCTGAGCTCGATCCGCGCTTCGGTGGCTCCGAACCCCGATGACTATGTGATCCTGCCGCAGCTTTTCAGCAAGGACCCGATGGGCCCGGTGGTACGTCAGGACGACGGCCAGTGGCGCGATATCGTGCAATGGGTCGTCTATTCGCTGATTCAGGCCGAAGAAAGCGGCGTGACCTCGGCCAATGTCGACGACATGCTGGCCAACAGCACCGACCCCACCGTCAAGCGTCTGCTGGGCGCCGACGATGCGGGCGGCGAAGGTCTGGGGCTGGCGAAGGACTGGGCCTATCAGGTGATCAAGCAGGTTGGCAATTACGGCGAGATCTTCGACCGGAATGCCGGCGAAGGCTCGCCGCTGAAGCTGCCGCGCAACCTCAATGCGCTCTACAGCGATGGCGGTCTTCTCTACGCGCCGCCGCTCTGAGTTCTGTCAACCCTTCAGCCCTGTCTGCGCCTGCTCCCGCGCAGACAGGGATCAGGTATAAGGCCGCTTCTCCGTGTCGAACACTGCTTCTACCCGCCCCGGGTTCCTTGTGCGCCTGCGCGAAGGCGGCCCGCGCGCGATCCTCATGCAGCTTGCCCTTGTCGCGGCGGTTGTCGGGGCGCTCGTCTATCTCGTGGTGAACGCCCGCGCCGCGCTTCAGGCACAGGGCATGACCTCTGGCTTCGGCTTCCTGACGCAGGCCACGTCCTTCTCGATGGGGGAAGGGTATTTCAACTTCACGCCGTCTGACAGCTACCTTCGCGCCTTCGCGGCGGCGATCGGAAACACCATCGTCATATCCGCGGTCTCGATCCTGACGGCGTCGGCGCTGGGCGCCCTGATCGGCGTCGCCGCACTGGCGCGCAACCCGATCCTGCGCGGCGTGGCGCAAAGCTATGTCTATCTGTTTCGCAACACGCCCCAGCTCTTGCAGATCATCTTCTGGTACAGCTTCTTCGCGCTTCTGCCGCCGGTACGCGACGCGTGGTCGCTGGGCTTCGGCATCTTCGCCTCGAACCGCGGCCTGACCCTTCCCGCGCCCGAAAACGGCTCCGTCCTGACGCTGATGCTGATCGTTCTGGTCGCGGCCTTCGGCGTCTCGACCCTTGTGATGCGCAAGCTGAGGGAAAGGGTCGATCTGGCGATGTCGCCGCGAAGCCTTGGGCTGCTGCGCGCGGCGATGGTCCTTGGCCCGGTTCTGATCGTCTGGCTGGCGGCCGGCGCGCCCCGCGGCTGGAGCGTCCCCGAGCTTGGCCGCTTCAACTATACCGGCGGCGCGACCCTCGCGCCCGAATTCATGGCGCTTTACTTCGGCCTGTCGTTCTACATCGCCGCCTTCATCGCGGAAATCGTGCGTGGCGGCGTGCAAAGCGTCGATGCCGGCCAGATCGAGGCCGCGCGCACCGTCGGCCTGAGCGAGGGCCAGATCATGGTCCGCGTGGTCGCCCCGCAGGCGCTACGCATCATCATCCCGCCGCTGGCGGCGCAATATATCAGTCTGCTCAAGAACTCGTCGCTGGGGGTGGCGGTCGGCTACCCCGAGCTGTTCAGCGTCGCCAATACATCGCTGACATATAGCGGCCGGACCATCGAGGTCCTTGTCCTGATGGCGGGAACCTACCTGCTGATCTCTCTGTGTGTCGGGCTTGGCGCCGCTTTCATCAACCGACTGACCCAGTATCCGAGCCGGTGATCTCATGACGACCATGCCCCTGTCCCGCGCGATGGCCGCGGAAAACGCCGCCGCCCGTCCGGCGCCTCCGGCGCCCTCCCGGTTCGTCCGGACGCGCCAGCAATTGTTCGCGTCGCCGGGGGCGGGCGTGGTGACCGTGGTCGCCGCGCTGGCGCTGGCGGCCATACTCTGGCCGGCGATCCGGTGGGCCCTGCTCGATGCGGTCTGGTACGCGCCCGAAGGGGCGGCCGCCTGCGCCCAGCCCGGGGCCGGCGCCTGCTGGGCCGTCATCGCCGAAAAATACGCGGTGATCCTGTTCGGCAATTATCCCTACGACGAACAGTGGCGCGGCATGCTGATCGTCGGGGTCTGGATCTTCTGGGCGCTCTTGTCCGCCCTGCGCTTCGTTCCGGTGCGGATCCGTCTGGCCGGCTGGGCGCTGATCTTCGTCGGCTCGATCCTGCTGATGGGCGGCGGCGTCTTCGGCCTGACCCCGGTGGGCACCGACAAATGGGGTGGCCTGCCGCTGACCTTCCTCATCTTCGGCGGCACCGTGGCCGGCGGCCTGCCGCTGGCCGTGGCGCTGGCGCTTGGCCGGCGGTCGCGCCTGCCGATCCTTGCCGCGCTCTGCACCGGGATTATCGAGTTCACCCGCGGCGTGCCGCTTCTGGTGGTGCTGTTCTTCGCCGCGCTGATCCTGCCCCTGTTCCTGCCGCCCGAGTTGAACGTGAACAAACTGGTGCGCGCGGAAATCGGCATGATCGTGTTTTTTGCCGCCTATGCCGCCGAAGCGATCCGGGGCGGGCTGCAATCGCTGCCGAACGGTCAGGACGAGGCGGCCAAGGCACTGGGCCTGAGTTATGTCCTGCGTCTGCGCAAGGTGATCCTGCCGCAGGCCATCGCCGCCGCGCTGCCATCGCTTTTCAACGATATCGTGCGGGCCTTCAAGAACACCACGTTCTTTTCGATCCTGGGCCTGTTCGACGTGCTGGGCGCCACGAAGATCGCCCTGCAGGATCCCGAATGGATCCGATACACGACCGAGGGCTATCTGTTTATTTTCGCGCTCTATTTCGTGTTTGGATCGGGTCTGTCACTTTATGGGCGCGCGTTGGAACGTGCCCATCTCACACGGCTGCGGAAGGCGGGGAAATAATGGAGGTCAAGGCAGTATCGGTATCTGGCCTGAACAAGTGGTTCGGCCAGCATCACGTTCTTCGGGATGTGTCGTTCTCGTTGGCGAAGGGCGAAAAGATCGTCCTGTGCGGGCCGTCGGGGTCGGGCAAGTCCACGCTGATCCGGTGCCTGAACGGTCTGGAAAGCTTTGCCGAGGGCGAGGTCGCGGTGGCGGGGGCGATACTGTCGCAGTCACCGGCCAGCCTGCGCCAGATCCGCCAGATGACGGGGATGGTATTTCAGCATTTCAACCTCTTTCCGCATCTGACCGTACTCGAAAACCTGACGCTCGGCCCGGTGTCCGGCCGGCGGGAACCCCAGCAGCAGGCGAACAGGCGCGCGCTGGAGCTTCTGGAGCGCGTGCGGCTTGGCGATCAGGCGCGAAAATATCCCGGCCAGCTTTCGGGTGGCCAGCAACAGCGCGTGGCCATCGCGCGCACGTTGATGATGCGCCCGCAGGTCATCCTGTTCGACGAACCGACCTCGGCGCTCGATCCCGAAATGGTGCATGAGGTGCTGGACGTCATGGAGGAACTCGCCCGCGAAGGGCAGTCGATGATCGTCGTGACCCATGAGATGGGCTTTGCCCGCAATGTCGCGGACCTTGTCATCTTCATGGATGCAGGCGCGATCGTCGAGACCGCTCCGCCTTTGACCTTCTTCAGCCGCCCCGCTACAGAGCGCGCACGCATGTTCGTCCGGCAGATCGGACATGACGCGCATTTGGAAGGGGTCGCGGTCCGGGAATGACTGGTACGGTTGGTTTGATAGATTTGCGGTCCGATACCGCGACACGCCCCTCGCAGGGGATGCGCCAGGCCATCGCCCGGGCCGAGGTCGGGGACGAACAGCGCGGGGAAGACCCGACCACCCTTGCGCTCGAGGCGCGGGTGGCAAAGCTTCTCGGGCACGAGAAGGCGCTTTTCCTGCCCTCGGGAACGATGTGCAATCAGATTTCCTTTCTGGTGCATTGCCGCCCGGGGGACGAGGTCATCTGTGCCGCCAACGCCCATGTATTCGGCTCCGAGGCGGCCGGGGCCGCGGCGCTGGCCGGGGCGCAGTTCCGCCCCGTTCATGCCCCGACCGGGATCTTTTCGGCGGCGGATGTCGAACCGCTGCTGCGCGCGCCCCGGCATCGGTCCCCCCGCAGTCGCGTCGTGACGATCGAGCAGACGACAAACCGCGGCGGCGGGCGTGTCTGGCCCGTGGCCGCGATCGCCGAACTGGCCGGGCTGACCCGGCAAACGGGGCTTGCGCTGCATATGGACGGGGCGCGCCTGCTGAACGCGTCTGTCGCAACCGGCATCGCGCCGGCGGATTTCGGCGCCCTGTGCGACAGTGTCTGGATCGATCTGTCGAAGGGTCTCGGCTGTCCTTTCGGTGGCGTCCTCGCCGGACCGGCCGAGTTCATCGATGAGGCGCTGATCTGGAAGCACCGGCTTGGCGGGGCCATGCGCCAGTCCGGCATCATGGCCGCGGCGGGGCTTTATGCTCTTGATCACAACGTTGACCGGCTGGCCGAGGATCACGAGAACGCGGCGCGGTTCGCGCAACGATTGAAGGCCATACCGGGGCTTGGGGTCGACCCTGCCGACAGCTTCACCAATATCGTCTTTCTGCGGCTCGAAAACACCGGCATCCGGGCCAATGACCTGGCAAAGCGGCTTTCGGCCCACGGCGTCGCCGTGAATGTGGAAGGACCGGTGACCATCCGCATCGTGACACATCACGATGTCTCGCGGGCCGATATCGACCGTGCCGCGGATCTGATCGCGGATCTGATCGCCGGCGCGGCACCGGGCAAGGGGTTGGCGACCTGAGCCCGGGGCGCCCCGTCGCCATGCCGTAGGGGGCGGCGGAACTTGCCTTGCCCCCGCGCCCGGTTCCCTCGCCATCCCGGCCAGCGCCTCGATTTGCGGGCACTTGCCCTGCTTATCGCGGCGAAGATGGCGGAAGATCTTCGGACCTGCGGGCCTACCGCCCCCCCGGGGCCGGGGATCCGGGCGCCGGAGCGTACGCGCGGCCCGGCCCGGCCGTCAGACGGCGTTTCGAAACCGCTCCATGACGAGGCTTCGCGCCTCATGGACCGCCGCGCGCAGATCGCCGGTCCGGGCGATGCCGACCGCGATGGCGCTTGCGATCTGGCAGCCGGTTCCCCGCAGAGCGATGTCGTGGCGTGGCCCGCTGAACCTTCGGATCGTCCCGTCCGCCAGATAAAGCCTGTCCTCGCAGAAAGGCCCCGGCCCGGCATGCCCGCCCTTGACCAGAACCGCGCCGCAGCCGCGCGACAGCAGCGCCCGCACGGCGGCGGCCTCGTCGCCTTCATCGCCCACGCCCAGATGGCGGGCCAGCCGGCGAAGCTCTGGCAGGTTGGGGGTCAGCAGGGTGGTGCGCGGCAGAAGATCCGCGATCAGCGCCCCAAGGCCGGGACCGTCAAGCAGCGCGCGCCCCGAGCTGGACGCAAGCACCGGATCGAGAACAAGGGGCGCGTCGGGCAGGTGCCGCGCCACCGCAGCGACAGAAGGCGCGGAACCAAGCATCCCGATCTTGACCGCGTCCACCCCGCCGGCCGCCCTGATCTGCTCGGCGACAAGGGCGGGCGGCATCATTTCGACCGCCGTGACCCGGGCATCGGTCTGCGCGGTGACGGCGGTGACCGCAATGCAGGTCTCGGCTCCCATGCCCGCAGCCGTGGCGATGTCGCGGGCAAGTCCGGCTCCGCCGCTGCAATCCGTCCCGCCTATCAGGAGCACGCGCATGCTCAAGATCCCACCGCGCAGATCGCGACGCGACCGTGCCATTTGTCCGCGAGTATCTTCGCCGCACGCCACGCCCGCAGCCCGCTTGCGCAGAGAAACACCACGCGTTGGCCCGGATCGGGCGAAAGCTGCGCGGGATCGCCGGGATCCTCTGCCCTCAGGTCGATCAGCAGATCATTGTTCCCGACCTCTCCGCGCGCGATGATTGCGGGGAAAATCTCTTCGGGTTCGCGCGCCCCGTCAAAGCGGAATTGCGAAACGCGCCATGTCGAGAAATCGACCGACAGCATCTGTCCAAGCGGCGAGGGCC
>JAGRDO010000025.1:33357-34172 GCA_020447005.1 Paracoccaceae bacterium | reverse complement strand
CGGCAAGCTGATCGAGGGCATCTTTCAGGGCGAGACGATCAACACCCCCTCGATGCTTTGCGTTGAGGATTACCTTGTCGCGCTGAAATGGGCGCAAGGCATCGGCGGCCTTGCCGGCCTGATCGCGCGGGCCGATGCCAATGCCGGGGCCGTGCGCGATTTCATCGCCGGCAAGGGCTGGATCGCCGATCTGGCGGTCGATCCGGCAACGGCCTCGACGACAAGCGTCTGTCTGAAGTTCACCGATCCACGGATCAGGGACGGCGCGGCCTTTGCCAAGGCCGTGGCCAAGCGGCTTGAGAAGGAAGGCGTTGCGCTGGACGCGGGCGCCTATCGCGACGCGCCCGCGGGCCTCAGGATCTGGTGCGGTTCGACGGTAGAGACCGCCGACGTGGCCGCGCTGATGCCCTGGATCGAATGGGCCTTCGAGGCCGAGATCGCCGCGCAGGCGGCCTGATCCGCGCGCCAAACCGAACATAAGGTCCCGGATCAGGTCCGGGACTGCGTTGCCCTAGACATATCAAGGATTTGCCCCATGGCACCCAAAGTTCTCGTATCCGACAAGCTTTCCGAAACCGCCGTCCAGATCTTCCGCGACCGGGGGGTCGATGTCGATTACCTGCCCGATCTGGGCAAGGACAAAGACAAGCTTCTGGAGGTGATCGGCCAGTATGACGGCCTTGCCATCCGTTCGGCCACCAAGGTCAGCGACAAGGTTCTTGCCGCCGCGACCCGGCTGAAGGTGATCGGCCGGGCCGGGATCGGCGTCGACAATGTCGACATTCCGGCGGCCTCGAAAAAGGGCGTGATCGTGA
>JAGRDO010000025.1:857-33172 GCA_020447005.1 Paracoccaceae bacterium | reverse complement strand
CGTCTGCGACCGGGCGCTGGGCCTGCACATGAAGGTCATCGCCTATGACCCCTTCCTGAGCGAGGAGCGCGCCAAGGCGATGGGCGTGACCAAGGTGGAGCTGGACGAGCTGTTGGCGCGCGCCGATTTCATCACGCTTCACGTGCCCTTGACCGACAAGACCCGCAACATCCTGTCGGCGGAAAACATCGCCAAGGCAAAGAAGGGCGTGCGGATCATCAACTGCGCGCGCGGAGGGTTGGTGGATGAGGCGGCGCTGGCCGAGGCGCTGAAGGCCGGTCACGTTGCCGGCGCGGCCTTCGACGTCTTCGAGACCGAACCCGCGACGGCAAGCCCGCTTTTCCACCTGCCGAACGTGGTTGTCACCCCGCATCTGGGGGCTGCCACGACCGAGGCGCAGGAAAACGTGGCGCTTCAGGTGGCCGAACAGATGTCGGACTACCTTCTGACCGGGGCGGTGCAGAACGCGCTGAACATGCCCTCGGTCACCGCCGAGGAAGCCGCGACGATGGGGCCTTGGCTGAAGCTTGCCCAGCACCTTGGCGCCTTCGCGGGCCAGCTGACCGATGAGCCGGTCAAGGCGATCAACATCCTTTATGACGGCTCGGTTTCCGATATGAACCTTTTGGCGCTGAACTGCGGTGCCATCGCGGGGATCATGAAGGCGACGAACCCGGACGTGAACATGGTGTCCGCCCCGATCATCGCCAAGGAACGCGGGATCCAGATTTCGACGACGCAGCAGGCGAAAAGCGGTGTCTTCGACGGCTATATGAAGCTGACCGTGGTCACCGACCGGCGCGAACGTTCCATCGCGGGAACCGTGTTCAGCGACGGCAAGCCGCGCTTCATCCAGATCAAGGGCATCAATATCGATGCCGAGATCGGGGCGAACATGCTTTACACCACCAATGAGGACGTGCCCGGCATCATCGGCATGCTTGGCCAGACCATGGGCGAAAACGGCGTGAACATCGCCAACTTCACCCTTGGCCGGTCATCGCGTGGCAAGGATGCGATTGCGCTTCTTTACGTCGACGATCCGATCCCGCAGCCGATCATCGAGAAGCTGATGAAGACCGGGCTTTTCCAGCAGGTCAAGCCGCTGGCCTTCGACGTGGCTTGACCCGACGCGGGGCATAGGCAAAGAACAACCCCGGATTTACGCAAGGACAAAACCCATGAACCGCATCGTCTATGTCAACGGCGACTATCTTCCCGAAGGAGAGGCCAGGGTTTCGGTCTTCGACCGGGGCTTTCTGATGGCCGATGCGGTTTATGAGGTCACCAGCGTGCTGGGCGGTAAACTGATCGACTTTGCCGGGCATTGCGCGCGGCTGCGCCGGTCGCTGGGCGAGCTTGACATGCCCAGCCCGGCAAGCGACGACGACCTGCTTTCCATTCACCGCGAGCTTGTGGCACGAAACGGGATCGTCGACGGGCAGATCTATCTGCAGGTCACGCGCGGCAACCCCGGCGATCGTGACTTTGCCTTCCCCGACCCCGCGATCGTAGCACCGGGGATGGTGCTGTTTACGCAGGTCAAGCCGAACCTCGTCGAAAATCCTGACGCGAAGAGAGGCATTGCGGTGATCTCGATCCCCGACATGCGCTGGGGGCGCCGCGATATCAAGACGACCCAGCTACTTTACCCCTCGATGGGCAAGATGATGGCCAAGAAAGCCGGTGCAGACGATGCCTGGTTCGTGGGCGAAGACGGGCTGGTGACCGAGGGCACATCGAACAACGCCTATATCGTCAAGGATGGCCGCATCATCACACGCGCGCTGTCGAACGACATCCTGCACGGGATCACCCGCGCGGCCGTCCTGCGCTTTGCCGCCGAGGCGCAGATGGTGGTCGAGGAACGGTCCTTTACCATCGCCGAGGCCGAAGCCGCCGACGAAGCCTTCGTCACCTCGGCCTCGGCCTTTGTGATGCCGGTGGTCAAGATCGACGACAGCGTCGTGGGCACGGGCAAGCCCGGCCCGGTCGCCACGCGGCTTCGCGAGATCTATGTGGAAGAAAGCCGCAAGGCCGCGATCTGATCGCGGGATACGGGCACGTCCCATGTTCAGGCGGCGTGCTGGATCAGGTGCATATAGACGGCGCTGAAGAACACCGCGCTCGCGACCAGAACGAAGACATGCCAGATCGTGTAGTGAAACGGCAGCCGGTCAAGGACATAAAAGACGACACCGATCGTATAGAGGCATCCGCCAAGGGCGATCAGCGCGATGACCGGCGCTGACAGCGTGGCCAGAAACGTGCCGCCCGCGGCAAGCCCGGCCCATCCCATCGCAAGGTAGAGACCCAGCGCCAGCCGCCGGAAACGCAGGGGCGAGGCGACCTTGATCATGACGCCTATTCCGGCCGCCAGCCATACCAATGCCAGCAACCAGACGCTATTGCCCGGGATCATCGTGAAGGGCGTATAGGTCCCCGCGATCTTCAGGTAGATCGCCGAATGATCCATGCGCTGAAAAAGACCATCCCATCCCGGATAGGGGGCAAGGTTGTAAAGCGCCGAACACCCGATCATCGCGATAAGCGCGGCGCCATAGACCGAGACGGCGAACATCGCCGTGAAATCGCCGCGCAGGAACGCCGCCGAAGTGATCAGCACAGGAACGGCGACAAGGGCCAGCGCAAGCCCGGAGTAATGGATCACCGCATCGGAAACGCGTTCCGCCCGGCTGTAGTCCAAACGCTCGTTAAGCAACACCATGCGCGAATGCTAGCATGGGGTTGATGAACGCAATACGTATCTTCGGTAACAAGTAGGTGCGCTGACCCGGGGTCAACCGGTGCTGAGAATGCTCCACAAAGAAGCGCCCGTGCGGGCATTCCGTCACTTTGTGATGGTAGACCGGTCTAGCAACACCCAGGTCCGCTGCGGTTTTACCGATGTGAGCGTCGTTGATATTCGTCACTTGACAGCTGTCCAATGACCAAGCCCTGGTGGCTATATCCGCAATCAAAATCGAAGAGTGCGGACCGTCAGCCGGGATCAGTCGACTGCAGGTCCACCAGTCGCCTCGATAATGCGGATATCGACCTGTTCACGCGAGGTCCCGACACGATATTCGTCGTAATATGCAACCATCGTCGGCTTTGCCTTGCTTGGTGTCGCGTTGTCCCAATCGACGGTATAACTCCAGTAAATCCCACGACGATGACTGGGGCCTGCAAATTTTGAGCGACTTGCAACGATTTGACCTCGGTAATCACACCTCGGTGTGCCATTTACCCAAATCTGCAAGTAGCCGTTCTCATCCGTGCCGAAGTTGGTCCGTATTACGACATCAACCCATTTCCCGCGAGACGATGCAAGATTGAATAAGTGGCAGATATTTCCCCAATTGGACTCCGCTCCTAGGTTACGAGCAACGCGAAGATCGTCCAGTTGGACAAAAATGTCATTTTTAGAAGGCGGGAACTTCCTTGTATTGCAATACTTGCTTGTGCATTTTGAATAGCCATTCATGGCATCTTCTTGGAAAAATTTTATGACTGCCTGTTCGCTGTTTACTTTCCATTGCCCGATTACGGGGTGGAGTGACGTGTTTGGCATGGATTGGTTGAAGAAGCTCCAACCAATCCACGTATCCCGGTTCAACCGTGCTTTGATGTTTGATCCATCTTCCCGGATCTCGCTACGCTTGCGAGGATTTTTACAATCCGACCCTCCGCAGTCGCCTTGGCGCAATTCGTACCGTTCACTCATTTCACCGTATCGAACCGGATGCGGTGCGCCGACGCGTGCGAATGCATGCTTATGTGGGCTGATGTTTCGCACCATGCCTCGACTGCCAGCTTTCGTGCCCGGCGGCCACGATGAATATGTGGGGATTGGTATTTCTTCTGCCTGCGAATGGTGTGAAAGGAAAACTGACATTGCAACAATCAAGGCAACGAAAGCGACCAGCGAGAAAATTTCCTTCATTAAAACCCCCCGTATCACTGTAAACAAACTTCACCTTAATACTAATTTTGAGTCAAGAACTTCGCGCGCACCTTGTTTTCACCAAGATTCCGGCAGCAATCTGCCTAATCCAGTGTCCGGCGGAACCGCATCAGCGCGAGCGCGGTCAGGACCGCGACGAAGACCAGAAGCGCGGCCATCGGGCGGGCAATGTCGGCATAGCCCGCGCCCTTCAGCATGACCGCGCGGATCAGGCGCAGGAAATGGGTCAGGGGAAAGACCTCGCCCAGGGTCTGGGCCCAGACCGGCATGCCCCGATAGGGGAACATGAAGCCCGACAGAAGAAGCGAGGGCAGAAAGAAGAAGAATGTCAGCTGCATGGCCTGCATCTGCGTCCGCGAGGCTGTCGAGATCAGATAGCCCAGAATGACAAGCGCGGTCACGAAGACGAAAACCCCCAGAAGAAGGATGGGCAAGGCGCCGACAAAGGGGACCGAGAAGATCAGATTGGCCGCGACAAGGACCACCAGCACCTGCACCGCCCCGACACCGAGATAGGGCAGCACCTTGCCCAGCATGATTTCCAGCGGCGTGGCCGGCATCGACAAGAGGTTTTCCATCGTCCCGCGTTCGACTTCGCGTGTCAGGGCCATCGATGTCATCATCACCATGGTCATCTGCAGGATGACGCCCAGAAGGCCCGGCACGATATTGTACTGGGTGATCCCTTCGGGATTGTAGCGTTTGTGGACAGTGACCTGCAAATTGCCGGCCGAACTTTGCCGAGCCTCGGCCTCGACCCCGCGTTCGCGCAGCAGGGCTTCGGACGCAACCGTGCCCAGCGTGGATATCGCGCCCGACGCCACCGAAGGATCGGTCGCATCCGCCTCGATCAGCAGTGTCGGGCTGTCGCCACGTTCGACCCGCCGGCCGAAATCCGACGGGACGGTGACGACAAAGGCCACGTCGCCGCGTGTGATCAGCGCTTCGGCCTCGGTGGCCGAGGCGTTCGGGTGGGTAAAACGGTAATACCCCGTCAATTCCAGCGCGGTGACGATTGCGCGGGTGAAACGGTCCTGCGTCGGCGCGACAAGGGCCGCCGGCAGATGCTTGGGATCGGAATTGATCGCAAATCCGAAGAGCACAAGCTGGATGAGGGGAATACCCAGCATCATCGCAAAGGTGATCCGGTCGCGCCGCATCTGGATCACTTCCTTGCGCAACAGGGCAATGAGCCGTCGAAGCGAGAAAATGCGGCTCATTTCATGTTGTCCTTCGCGTCGCCCATAAGCTGGATGAACACGTCTTCCAGACTGGTTTCGGCCTTTTGCATCCGGTTGCCGGTGTCTTCGGCCACGCGCGCCGCCGTGGCCAGAAGCGCGGCGCCGTCGCGCCCGACGACATGAAGGGTCGCGCCGAACGGGGCCACCTCGTCCACGCCGGCGGCGCCACGCAGGCGCCTTGCCGCTTCGGGCAGGGCATCGCCTTCCAGAACGACCGTGGTCAGCCCGGCGTTGCGCACGACCTCGGCGACCGTGCCGCTGGCGACCAGCCGCCCGTAGGAAATGTAGTTGATCCGGTGGCAGCGTTCGGCTTCATCCATGTAATGGGTCGAGACGAGCACTGTCAGCCCCTCGGCCGCGCGGGCATGAATTTCGTCCCAGAAGTCGCGCCGCGCCTTGGGATCGACCCCTGCCGTCGGCTCGTCGAGCATCAAGAGCTTTGGCCGGTGCATGATGCTGGCCGCCAGTGCCAGACGCTGCTTCCATCCACCCGACAATGATCCGGCCAGTTGATGGCGCCGCTCGGTCAGGCCCAGATCGGCAAGGGTGTCGGCGACGTATTTCCGCCCGGGCGAAAGCCTGTACAAACCGGCGACGAAATTCAGGTTTTCCTCGATGGTAAGATCTTCATAGAAGGAAAAGCGCTGGGTCATATAGCCGACCTCGCGCTTGATCGCGCGCGCTTCGCGCCGGATGTCGTAGCCAAGCACCGTTCCTTCACCCGCGTCCGGGGTCAGAAGGCCGCACATCAGGCGGATCGTCGTTGTCTTGCCCGATCCGTTCGGGCCAAGAAACCCCGCGATCTCGCCCTTGCGGACGCTGAGCGAGACGTCATCGACCACGCGCCGGCCGCCAAAGGACTTGACCAGCCCGGCGACCCTTATGGCGGGCGGGGCTTCGGTCATTGCCCCAATCCGGTCAGGTCGACATCGACGATCTGCCCCGGCTTCAGACGCCCCGGTTCATCGGGGCGCGCCTCGATCAGATAGACCAGCTTCTGCCGGTTCTGAAGCGAATAGATGACCGGCGGGGTGAATTCCGGCGCGTCCGAAACATAGGTGACCGTCGCGCCAAGGCCGGCGGCGCAGCCATCGCAATTGACACCAAGCCGGGATCCCTGCCGGATCGCCGAAATCGCGTTTTCGGGGACATAGAGCCGCAGCTTGACCGCACCGTCAGGCAGCATCGACAGGACGGGCGCGGATGGTCCGGCCAGTTCGCCCTCGGTGCGGATGACGTCATGGATCGTGCCCTCGGCAGGGGCGGTCAGCTGGCGCTTGGCCAGCGACCATTCGGCGCGCGCCCTTTCGGCCATGGCCCCTTCCACCCCGGCCTCGGCGGCGGCGATTTCCTGCGGGCGGGCGGGCAGGCGGGCCACGGCAAGGTTCGCTTCGGCCTGCGCGACATTGGCATGCGCGACAGCGGCCGCGGTTTCGGCGTCATCGGCCTGTGTCGCCGTCGCCGCGCCCCGTTCGGCCAGATTCCGCAACCGTTCGGCCGCGCGCCCGGCCTCGTCCGCCTGCGCTTTGGCCGAGGCGAGCGTCGCCTCGATCACCCTGACCTCTTCGGGCCGCCGGCCCTCGCGCAGGTTGGCAAGCTGGCTTTCGGCCTGCGCCAGCCCGGCCATGGCCTGAGACAGCGCGATTTCCGCGTCGCGCCGCTCCATGTCCACAAGGACGTCGCCGGCCTTGACCCGATCGCCCCTTGCGACGCCAAGCGCCGCGATCTGCGCCGTGGCGACCGGCGCGATCAGCACATAGTCGCCTTCGACATATCCGGTCGCGAAGGGCGGGGCCGGCAGGCAGGCGCTGAACAGCGACGACAGGACCGGAATGGCGCAGAGGAAACCCGTCATGTCAGACGCTCCCGTTCAAGTATGGACCGCAGGTTGGCGACGAGAAGTTCGGCGACCTCGTCCGCTTCCGCGCGTCCCGGTGACGACCAATTCATCCGGCGCGAAACGATCGGCCGGCCGATGCGGAAATAAAGCACCTGCCCGATGAGCGAAAAGACCGTCAGCCTTGTTCGCGCAGAGTCCGCCTCCTGCCCGGTCGCGGCGGACCAGAGCGCGCAAAAACGCCTGTGCATCGGTTCGAACATGGCGCTGTAAACCGCATCGAGGATGGGCCCGTCCTCGGTCACTTCGCGCAACATGAAGGGGATCAGACTGTCGGCATCGCCGGGCGTCACGAGAAAGCGGACCATCGTTCGAAGCATCAGTTCAAGTTGCGCCGCCGCGGCGTCCGCAGATTTGGCGGCGGGCGCGTCGATGGCGCCAAGTACCGCGCCGATCTGGCGCACCACTTCCGCGCCGCAGGCCTGCCGCAACCCGTCCTTGCCGCCGAAGTGATAGGCGATAGAGGCGACATTCGTTCCAGCGGACGCGGCGATTTCGCGCGTCGATGTCGCCGCGAAACCCTTCTGGCCGAACAGATGCAGCCCGGCCCTGATCAGGTCGGCCGCTGTTCCTTCGGGGGCTTTCGGTGGCTGTTCCATGTGGTTTCCGGTTGGTCCGGGGTGATTTAATCAAACGATTGATTGAATTGCAAGCGCGACGAGCCTGCGGTTGCGACGGCTTCCCATGAGACCTGCGATGTTCTACATCGGCGTCTGGGCACGGACAGAAAGCAAGGCTGCGAAATCATGGACCATTTCCTTTATCGCGATGGCAGGCTTCACGCCGAGGATGTCGCGATTTCCGATATCGCGGCCAGTGTCGGCACACCGTTCTATGTCTATTCCACGGCCACGCTCGCCCGACATTACCGGCTGTTTGAAGACGCTCTTTCTCCTCTGCCGCATCTCATATGCTTTGCGATGAAGTCGCTGGGCAACCTGTCGGTCGCGAAGACGCTTGGCGACATGGGCGCGGGGGCCGATGTGGTTTCGGTCGGGGAATATCTGAAGGCAAGGGCCGCCGGTATCCCGGGCGACAGGATCGTCTTTTCCGGCATTGGCAAGACCGGGGCCGAAATGCGGACGGCGCTGGAAGGCGGCATCCGGCAATTCAACGTGGAAAGCGAACCCGAGCTTGAGGTGCTGAGCGAGATCGCGGCATCCATGGGCCTGCGGGCGCCGATCACCATCCGGATCAATCCCGATGTGGATGCCAGAACCCATGAAAAGATCGCGACCGGCAAGAAAGAGAACAAGTTCGGCATTCCGATCGGCCGCGCGTCCGAGGTCTATGCGCGCGCCGCCGCCCTGCCCGGTGTCGAGGTTGTGGGCATAGATGTCCATATCGGGTCGCAACTGACCGAGCTTGAGCCTTTCGAGCAGGCCTTTCAGAAGGTCGCCGATCTGACACGGCGCCTGCGCGAAGAGGGGCATGGCATTCGCAGGCTCGACCTTGGCGGCGGGTTGGGCATACCCTACGAACGCTCGAATTCCGCGCCCCCCCTGCCATTCGATTATGGCGGGGTGATTAAGCGCACCGTCGGCGACCTTGGCTGCGAGATCGAGGTTGAACCGGGCCGGCTGATTTCGGGAAATGCCGGGTTGATGGTTGCGGGCGTGATCTATGTGAAATCGGGCGAAGAACGGGATTTCCTGATCCTCGATGCGGCGATGAACGATCTGATCCGCCCTGCGATGTACGGCGCCCATCACGATATCGTTCCGGTGGTGGAACCGGCGCCGGGGACCATGCCGCATGTCTATGACATCGTGGGCCCGGTCTGCGAAACCGGCGATACCTTTGCCAAACAGCGCCCGATGCCCCCGGCCAGGGCGGGCGATCTGGTCGCGTTCCGCTCGGCCGGGGCCTATGGTGCCGTGATGTCTTCGGAATACAACATGCGGCCCCTTATCCCCGAAGTTCTGGTGAACGGGGATCAATTCGCCGTAATCCGCGCCCGTCCGAGCTATGACGAGATGATAAACCGCGATAGCATTGCCCCGTGGCTCTGACGCACATGCCGGTGCGAGGGGCGTAACCGGAGGCCCGCACAAGGCGTGAGACAACTCAAGGCTCTTCCGCACGAGGCGCTGCGGCGCCTGAAATGGCCCGTCCGCCTGACGCAGGCCGGGATCGCGGCCGAGCGGATCACGCGCGCATTCTGGCCCGTCTGGAGCCTGGGGTTTTCCGCCGTTGCGGCGCTGTCTTTCGGGGTGCAGGACATCCTGCCCTTCTGGGCGCTTTGGGGGCTTGCCGCCGCTGTTGCGCTGGCTGTGGCCGTCGTGCTCTGGCGCGGGCGGCGGGCCTTGCGCTGGCCCTCGCGGAGCGAAGGGCTCGGGCGGTTGGACGGAACCCTGCCGGGCAGGCCCATCGCCGCCTTGCAGGACGAAATCGCCGCTGGCACCGATGATGCGGGTTCAAGAGAGGTCTGGCGCGCCCATGTCGCGCGGATGGCCGGCCGGCTGGCCGGGGCCCGCCCGCCGCGGCCCGATCTGCGGCTTTCGACGCGCGACCCGTTTGCGTTGCGCTATGCGGCCCTGACCGCCTTCGTGGTCGCGATGATCTTCGGCGCCCCCGCGCGTGTCCGGGATGTGGCGGAGATCGTTTCGCCCGCTGGCGATGCCGCCGCGACGGTTCAGGCATCGTGGGAGGCCTGGGCGGAACCGCCGGCCTATACCGGGCGCCCCGGCCTCTATCTCAACTCGGTCGATGCCGGCCGGATCGACCTTCCCGAAGGAAGCCGGATCACGGTCAGGCTTTATGGCCCTGCCGATGCCCTCACGCTGGAGGAAACCCTCTCCGGCACACCCAAAGCGGCGCCGGAGGCGGAGGACAGGCCCGGGACCGCGGCCGGCATTTCCGAAATGCGCAGTCTGGAGTTTTTGGCAATCGCAAGCGGGCGCCTTGCCATCGCCGGACCGGGCGGCAGGGAATGGGCTGTCCAGATCATGCCGGACACCGCGCCATCGGTCGCGATCAGCGGACCGATCCGGCGCGATGCGGACGGCGCCATGGCGCAGAACTACACGGCGCGGGACGATTACGCCGTTGTCGCCGGTCGGGCGATCCTGACGCTCGACATGGGGCCGATCGACCGCCGCTTTGGTCTGGCCGCCGACCCCGAGGCGCGTGAACCGCTGATCTACGATCTGCCGCTGCCCATTACCGGAAGCCGGTCGGACTTCATCGAAACGCTGGTCGAGGATGCATCGAAACACCCATGGGCAAATCTGCCGGTAAACATGGTTTTCGAGGTGACAGACGGGCGCGGCCAGACCGGACAAAGCCCGCCCGCATCCCTGATTTTACCGGGCCGGCGCTTCTTCGATCCGGTCGCGTCTGCGGTGATCGAGCTTCGCCGCGATCTTCTGTGGTCACGTGCGAACGTGTCGCGGGTCGGGCGGGTCCTTCGGGCGATCACCCATCGGCCCGAAGGCCTGCTGCGCAATGAACGCGCCTATCTGATGCTTCGGGTCGCGATGCGCAGGCTTGACGCGGCCCTGGCGCAGAGCAGCCCCATCGCGGCCTCGGTCCGTGACGAGATAGCCGAGGATTTCTGGCAGATCGCCGAGCTGATCGAGGACGGGGGATTGTCCAACGCCCTTGCGCGGATGCAGCAGGCGCAGGAACGGCTGTCCGAGGCGATGCGCAACGGTGCGTCACCGGAAGAGATCCAGAAACTGATGGACGAACTTCGTCAGGCGACCGATGACTATATCCGCCAGCTTGCCGAAAACATGGAGCGCAAGGGCGCGGACGAACCGAACCGGCAAGCCGGCAACGCCCCGAGCATGACCGGCGACCAGCTTCAGCAGATGATGGACGAAATCCAGCGTCTGATGGAGGAAGGCCGGATGGCCGAAGCGCAGGAACTGCTCGATCAGCTGAGCCGGATGATGGAAAACCTGAAGGTGACCGAAGGCCAGCGCGGCGAGGGAAACCGGGGGCAGGGCCAGCAATCCATGGAGAACCTGCGCCAGACCCTGCGTGATCAGCAAGGCCTGTCGGATGAGACCTTTCGCGATCTGCAGCGCCAGTTCGGCGGTCAGGACCGGCGTGACAGCGGCCAGCGCGATGCCCAGAATGGCCAGAACGGCCAATCGGGCGCCGAAACGCGACCGGGTGAAGGCGAGGGCGGCCAGCAAAGCCCCGACCCCAACGGCACCGACGCGCGGCCCGGTCAGCCCGGCGACGGGCAGGGGAATGAGGACAAGGCCTTGCAAGGCAACCTCGCCGATCGCCAGCGCGCCCTGCGCGACGAGCTTCGGCGCCAGTTGGGCGGATTGCCGGGCGACCCATCGGCCGAGCGCGATCAGGCCGGCCGGTCGCTGGATGAGGCAGGTCGCGCCATGGAGGATGCCGAACGAGCGCTGCGTCAGGGCGATATGGCGGATGCCATCGCACGGCAGGCCGAGGCCATCGAGAACATGCGCGAGGGGATGCGCAACCTTGGCGAGGCCCTTGCGCAGGATCAGGGCGGCCAATCAGGCAATCAGGGGCAGACCGAGGGCAATTCCGGCCGGGAGGTTCCGCGCGATCCGCTCGGGCGGTCTGCCGGGCAGAACGGGCGCATCGGCTCGGACGAAAACATGCTTCAGGGTGAAGATGTCTATCGCCGCGCCCGGGACCTGCTGGACGAGATCCGGCGCCGTTCGGGCGAACAGCAACGCCCGCAAGCCGAGATCGATTATCTCAAGCGCCTGCTCGGCCGTTACTGAACGCCAACCCCGTCAGCCCTTGCTGCCTTTCAGCGACCGGGTCAGGTTCTGGATATGGCTGTCGAGCCATGAGCGCCCGGCATCCACGGCAGTGACATAGCCGTTCATGACGTTTTCAAGCGCGGGCACCGCGGCGCTGATCCGGGGGGCAAGCATGTATAGCGCCAGCAACAGGGCAGCGATCAGGATCGCGGTTGAAAAGCCGCGGCGGAAACCCGACCGGTTCCGCTGAAGGGTTTCGGGCGCGTCCCATGCGGCGGCATCGCCGCCCCGGTCCGACGTGGCCGTGAGGGTAGAGTTGATTTCCTCGATATCCGGCAGAAGTTCGCGGCGCGAGGCGCGCGTCTCGGCGATGTCGTCGTCAAGACCGTCATCGATCCCGCGCATGCTGGCCACGCGGTCCTCGACGTCATGTCTGGCGGCCAGCGCGGCCGCACTCGCCGCCGCCGCGCTGGTCGCCGCCGTACTGGCCGCCGCGGCAAGGCCAAGATCGGCCTGGCTTTCGAAATCCGAGCCTTCGGCCCGCCGTGCGCGGGTTTCCCGCTCGGCCTCTTCGCGAAGGACATTCCGGACCGCATCATCCAGCGTTCTGCGGCGGAAGCCTTCGCCCACAGTACTCCTGGTGCCGGCCGTCAGGTCTTCCCCGCCGTCTTCCCCACCGTCTTCCCCGCCGTCATCCTCGGCGAAATCGTCCTCGTCTGACGGGATGTCGGCTTCGGAAGCTTCAGGCGCCCTGTCCTTGTCCTCCTCTCCGGTTCCTTCGCCGGGTTCTGCCTTCCCGTCGCCCTCGGCCGTCTCCGCTGACCCGTCCTCTGGCCCGTCCTCTGGCCCGTCTTCGGATCGTCCGGTATCGTCGTCTGTGTCTGCCGGCGGGGCGGTCTCGGCCTCATCGCCCTCGCCTTCCAGATCGAACGCAACCCATTCCTCTGCCGGTGGCGCTTCTTCTGCGGTTTCGGCCGATGTCTTGCGCGCAGCCTCCTCCTCGGCCCGGCGCAATTGCGCCGCCGATTGCTGAAACCAGGCGTTCCCGCAATTGGAGCACTGGACGTCGCGCCCCTTTTCAGGGATGACGGCTTCGTCCACTTCGTACTGTGCGCCACAGCTCGGGCAAATCAAGCGCATGTAGGTCCTACCCGTATCGCCAGCCAAACCATTAGGTTCAAATCCGTCACCAGTATTGCTGTTCTGGCCATTGTTGTTGCCGTGTTGTAGCAAGCAACAGCCCCGCATCCAAGCGTTTGTGGGGTCATTCGAAATTTCCGGCGCGACCGCGACAGATAGGTCGCGCTAATTTGGGGTAAGTACCGTGATCGCCTTCGAGAACGTTGCATACGGATATGGCGGTTCACCGCTCCTGTCTGGTGTCACGCAAACTCTCGCGCCGGGGTCTTTCCATTTCCTTACCGGCCCTTCGGGCGCCGGAAAAACCACCTTCCTGAAGCTCTGCTATGGCGAGTTGCTGCCGGTCTCGGGGCAGGTCACCAGCTTTGGCAAGGCCACGGGCACGATGGATCGCGACGATACCGCCCGCCTTCGGCGCCGCATCGGGGTCGTGCATCAGGATTGCCAGTTTCTCGATCATCTGTCCGTGCAGGACAATGTCGCCCTGCCGCTCGACGTTGCGCGGCGGCGCGTGGACATGTCGGAGCTGGCCGAGCTGCTGGCATGGGTCGGGCTGTCACGGCATGGCGGGGCGCTGCCGCCGTCGCTTTCGGGGGGCGAACGCCAGCGCGCGGCCCTGGCCCGGGCCGTGATCATGTCGCCCGACATGCTGCTGGCCGACGAACCGACGGGCAATCTCGACTGGGACATGTCGCTGAAGCTGCTGACCCTGCTGGTCGAACTGAACAAGATGGGCACGTCTATTCTGGTCGCGACCCATGACCTGAACCTGATCCGGGCGGCAAAGGCGCAGGTTTCGGCGCGGGTCCTGAGGATCGCGGGGGGCCGGGTGCAGGCCGCGGGGGCAGAGCTTTGATGCCTGTCCCCCCGGTCATCGCCCGTCTGATCAGCCCCGAAGGCAGCAGCGCCGAACGGGTCGTCCCGCCGACCGGGGCGCCGGTATGGCTGACGGTTTCCTCGGCGGCGGCGATGGCGTTTCTTGCGGTCTTCGCCCTGGCTTTGGCGCTGACGGCCGACCGGCTGGGTGCGCGCTGGGCGGCCTCGCTCGCGCAAGAGGCGACGATCCGCATTTCCGCGCCGGCCGACCAGATCGAGGAACAGACCAGACGGGTTCTCGATATTCTGGCCACGTCGCCCGGCGTCCGCTCGGCCCGCGCGCTTGACCGGAGCGAAACGCAGAACCTTCTGGAACCGTGGTTCGGGCCGGACCTTCCGCTTGATACGCTGCCCATCCCCCAGCTTGTGGCCCTGACAAAGGATCAGGCCGGATATGACGCCCAAGGGCTTCGCCTGAGGCTGTCCGCCGAAGTGCCGGGCGCGGTTCTGGACGATCACACCGCATGGCGCGAACCGCTTGTGGCGGCGGCCGGACGACTGCGGGCGATGGGCTATCTTGGCATTTCGCTGATTGCCGCCGTCACGGCTGCGATCGTCTCGCTGGCGGCGCAGGCGGCGCTGGCGGCCAATTCCCGGGTGATCCGTGTCTTGCGGCTGATCGGCGCCGAGGACCGGTTCATCGCCCGCGCCTTCGTTCGCCGGTTCACGCTGAGGACCGCCTTGGGCGCCTGCGCGGGAACGGCGGCCGGTATGCTTGCCGTCGTGCTGTTGCCCGCCGCTGGCGAGGATGGCGGATTTCTGACCGGGCTTGGCCTTGCCGGGTTCGACTGGCTCTGGCCGCTGGTCATTCCGGTTCTGGCCGCTATGGTTGCCTTCATGGCAACGCGGCACGCCGCGTTGAAGGTCCTGCGAGAGGTGACATGAGGCTGGCCTGGCAATACGTTATGTCGGTGGTGTTCATCGTCCAGATGTATCTGATGATGGCAATCCTGGCGATCGGATGGGCACCTTTCGTGCTGATACGCCGCGATGCGGTATTCGACGCGATCCACAGCTATTGCCACTGGGTTCGCCGGACCGCAGCGATCATGGTCGGGTTGAAATCGGAAATTCGCGGAGAGGTGCCGACCGGCGAAGTTCTGGTCGCGTCGAAACACCAGTCGTTTTTCGACATCATCATGATCGCTTCGGTTTTGCCGCGGCCGAAATTCATCATGAAGAAGGAACTGGTCTGGGCGCCCTTCCTTGGCTGGTATGCCAAACGCATGGGGTGCGTCCCGGTCGATCGGGGCAAACGCGGCAGGGCGGTCAAGCAGATGGTCGCGCAGGTCAAGGCGGCCCGCACCGATCCCGGTCAGCTGATCATCTACCCGCAGGGCACAAGGGTGGCGGCGGGGGCTGTCCGGCCCTACAAGGTCGGCGTCGGCGCCCTTTACGCGGGGCTTGAGCAGGATTGCGTGCCTGCCGCGACCAATGTCGGCGTCTTCTGGCCGCGCCATGGCATCCTGCGCAAGCCGGGGCTTGCGGTTGTCGAATTCCTGCCGCGAATTCCTGCCGGAGGCACAGTCGAAGAGTTCATGAAAGAGATCGAACCGACGATCGAAAATGCCTCGAACCGGCTGATGCGCGAGGCAGGGTTTCCCATTGCGGATGCCATCCGGTGACCTATCTGGGAACGATCGAGGAACTGGAGGCGCTTTACGGGCAACCGGGCGAGGCCTCTGTGGTCAAGGTCGCCCGGCGCATGACGCCGGTTTACCGCGATTGGATTTCGCGGGCACGGCTTTGCATTCTGACCACGGTCGGCCCGGAAGGTACGGACGCCAGCCCGCGTGGCGACGATGGGCCGGTGGTGCGCGAGCTTGATCCCGGGACGATCCTTCTGCCCGACTGGCGCGGCAATAACCGCATCGATTCCCTGCGCAACATCGTCCGCGACCCGCGCGTCAGCCTGATGTTCCTGATTGCCGGGTCCGACAATGTCATTCGCCTGAACGGGACGGCGCGCATCACGGCGGATGCCGGTCTGCGCGACAGCTTTGCACGGAACGGCAAGAGCCCGCGAAGCGTGATCGAAATCGAAATTGCCGAGATATATTCGCAATGCGCCCGGGCGTTGATGCGCGCCGGGATATGGCGCGACGGCGATCAGTCGGCAGGTTTGCCCACGGTCGGCGATATGCTGAGCGAGATGACCAGGGGGCGTATCGACGGCGCGGCCTATGATGCGGAATGGCCGGGACGGGCGGCCGCATCGCTCTGGTAGCGCGCGGCACGGCATTTGCCGGGAAAGGTGCTGCCGATTGCCGCGGGGATGGCGGGTTCGGGTGCGCCCTTCCGGCACAAGCGCGGTTTTTCAAAAAACAGACGGCATTTTTGCCGCAAGCCCGCTGACGACATCCGTCTAACGGCCGGACCGGATCGCCCGGTCTGCTTTGCCGGGGCCAGAACAGAAGCAAAGCGGCCCGCAGGCGATCCGGCTAATCGATACAGGCCAGCTCCAGTTCGCGAGCCAGCCCGCCGGACCATTCAAGCAAGGCGTCAAGATTGAAGCGGTTCACCCCAAGGATAACCGGAATGCTGGCCGAGATAGCTTCGGCAATGACGGGGCAGAAACCGCGCCCCTCTGCTTCAAGCTTGCCGAATTTGTTCAAAATCAGTATATCGGCCCCCTTGGCGAGTTCGGCGGCGCAGGCAATGGCGGCCATTTCAAGCGCGCCCGCGTCAAGCCGGCATCCGGCCGAACCCTGACCAAGGGACTGCGAAATCCGGAACGACGCACCGCCTGGGATGATCCGGATGTCCATGTCGCAATTCTTGGAAGACGGCAGATTGGGGTCAAGCGGCAGGGCGCCGACGACCCTTTTCCCTTCGGCGGTGAATTGGCCTGCCAGCGCGGAAAGCTGGCCGGAACTGCGGTCGCCGAACAGATAGCTGAGAGGTGGGTGGTTCATGCCGGCCTGCCAGCGCTGCTGAGCGAGCAGCCAAGGTCTGTCAGCAGCCCGTCCGTCAGCCCGTAAATGAGACCGTGGACCGAGACCTCCCAGCCGCGCGCCCAGGCGCGCTGGACGATAGGTGTTTCGGCTACCCGGCGCACGCCCTCGATCACGTTCAATTCGCACAGCCGGTCGCGTTGCGCCGACAGGTCGGATTCGCGCACCAGATCCAGCGCCTGGCTGCGTGCGATCCGGCGAATGGGTTCCAGCCAGTGATCGGCAAGACCATGTGGCAGGTTCTCGGTCGCGGCCCGGACACCGCCGCACCCGTAGTGACCGCAGACGATAATCTCGCAAATACCCAGGGCCTCGATCGCGAATTCGAGCGAGGAAAGCAGGTTCATGTCCGATGAATGCACGACATTGGCGACGTTGCGGTGAACGAAGACCTCGCCAGGATCGAGGCCTGCCACGACATTCGCCGGCACGCGGCTGTCAGAGCAGCCGATCCAGAAGAATTCCGGGCACTGGTGGGTGGCGAGCCGGGCGAAGTAGCCCGGCTCATTCGCGTCGCGTTCGGCTGACCACCGGCGGTTTCTCTCCAGCAGGTCACCAAGCGGCATCAGCGGCCCTTGGTGGAACGCACCACCTGATAGCCCGGACGCCACAGATAACGCACCGGCGCCGAGAGCATGTGCACAAGCCGCGTGAACGGGAAGAGCAGGAAGATCGTCAGCCCGAGCACGATATGCAGCTTGAAGATCGGCGCGGCATCGGCAATCTGTGCCGCCGCATCGGACCGGAAGGTGAAGATCCCGAGGGCCCAGGCCATGAACTTGGTCATCTCATGCCCGTCGAGATGCTGAAGCGAGACGAAGATCGTGCCAAGGCCCAGCACCAGTTGCGCCATCAGCAGGACAAGGATCGCGATATCGGCAAAGCCGGAGGTTTTGCGGATACGCGGATCCATCAGGCGGCGATGCAGAAGGATGATCCCGCCGACAAGCGCCATGACCCCGGCGACCCCGCCCGCAATCACGGCCAGAAGCTGTTTGAACCCGTGCCCGACGCCCAAGGCGTCAAAGACCTGGATCGGGGTCAGAAGCCCGATGAGGTGGCCAAAGAAGATCACCAGAACGCCGACATGGAAGAAAACCGAGCCGAGGATGAACTGGCGCCGGCGCAACAGCTGAGAGGAGGACGATTTCCACGTGAAGGGGTCGGTCTCGTATCGGGCGACCGAGCCGATCAGCAGGACCGTCAGCGCGATATAGGGGTAGATGCCAAACAGGAAGTTATGCATGTCTTTGTCCTCTCATTCAGCCGTCATCGGCAGGTCCATCCGCGTGAGAACTTCACGCGCGGCGGGACAGCCAGCATTGGGATCGGGTCCGAAGGTGACCTCGGTCTCCGCCCAGATCGCGTCCAGCGCGGCCAGATCGTCCGGGTTTTCGTCCACTTCGTCGGGAAGGGTTCCGCCTTCAGCCCCGGCCAGACGCAAGAGAAAGGCGGGCACTGCCGCATAGGCGCTGTCCCGGCGTGTCAGGCGCTCGGCCAAAGCCCCGAGGACATGGGCGGCGCCTGCCAGAACCTCTTTCACCTCGGCGGCGGGCCGCGAGGCGAGAAACTCAAGAAGCACCGGCAGGTGGTCGGGCAGCTCGCTCGTGACCGGATCGAAACCGGCCGCGCGATAGGTCTCGATCAGATCGACCATGGCCGAACCGCGATCGCGGCTTTCGCCGTGGATATGCTCGAAGAGGTTCAGCGAAAGCTGGCGCGAGCGGTCGAAAAGGCCGACATAGCGTTCTTCGGCATCGAACGGGTCCATTGCGATCAGCTCGTCGGTCAGGGCAAGCAGGGCCGGCTGATGCGCCACGATCGCCCGCACTTCGGGCAGGGCCGCGCGCATCGCGGGGCCGGGATAGGACATGAGCACCGAAAGAGATTTCAGAAGATAGTCCATCATTTCACCTCATCCGGCATGCGCAGCGGCCGCTTCTTGCCGCCAAAAAGGTTGCCCTTGGAAATCCCGGTCGAGCAGCCATTGCCATCGGTGAAGCCGCAACCGCCCCGGATGTCATAGGCCTGCTCGGCATGGGCGCGGTGCGAGGTCGGGATGACGAAACGGTCTTCGTAATCGGCCAGCGCCATGACCTTGTACATCTCGTCCATCGCGGCGGGCGTCATGCCGACGCGGGTGGCAAAGCTTTCGTCGGGCGCGCCGTTGATGCTTTTCGCCCGCATGTAGCCACGCATGGCAAGCATGCGTTGCAGGGCCTGAACCACCGGTTCCTCGTCGCCCGCCGTCAGCATGTTGGCGAGATACTGGACCGGGATGCGGAGCGATCGCACATCCGGCATGCCCATGTCGGTGCCAAGCTGGCCGGCCGAGGCCGCGTTCTGGACCGGCGAAAGCGGCGGAACGTACCAGACCATCGGCAGGGTGCGATATTCCGGATGGAGCGGGAAGGCGATCTTCCACTCCATCGCCATTTTCCATATCGGCGAATTCTGGGCCGCGGTGATCCAGTCTTCCGGAATGCCCTCTGCGCGCGCCGCCGCGATCACGGTCTTGTCCCGGGGGTCAAGGAAGATGCCCATCTGGGCGTCGTAGAGCTGCTTTTCGTCCGCGACCGAGGCCGCTTCTTCGATCCGGTCGGCGTCATAAAGCACGACGCCGAGATAGCGGATGCGCCCGACGCAGGTTTCGGAACAGACTGTCGGCTGGCCGCTTTCCAGACGCGCGTAGCACAGGGTGCACTTCTCGGATTTTCCGGTCGACCAGTTGTAGTAGATCTTCTTGTAGGGGCAGCCCGAGACGCACATCCGCCAGCCCCGGCATTTTTCCTGATCGATAAGGACGATCCCGTCCTCTTCGCGCTTGTAGATCGCGCCCGAGGGGCACGAGGCGACGCAAGCCGGGTTCAGGCAATGCTCGCAAAGTCGCGGCAGGTACATCATGAAGGTGTTTTCATATTCGCCGTAGATGGCTTTCTGAACGCCTTCGAAGTTGTAATCGGCAGAGCGCTTGGCGAATTCGCCGCCAAGGATCTCTTCCCAGTTCGGGCCTTTCTCGATCTTCTCGATCCGCTCGCCGGTGATCTTGGAATAGGGCCGCGCCGTCGGGAAGGCCTGCATTTCGGGCGCGGATTTCAGATGATCATGGTCGAAGTCGAAAGGTTCGTAATAGTCGTCGATCTCGGGCAGGTTGGGGTTGCCGAAGATGTTCGCCAGAACCTGCGCCTTGCTGCCCTGCTTCAGACGCAGCTTGCCCGACGCCTTCCTTTCCCAGCCGCCCTTCCATTCCTTCTGGTCTTCCCAGTTGGTCGGATAGCCGAGGCCGGGCTTGGTTTCGACGTTGTTGAACCACGCGTATTCGACGCCTTCGCGCGTCGTCCAGACGTTCTTGCAGGTGACCGAACAGGTATGACAGCCGATGCATTTGTCGAGGTTCAGCACCATGCCGATTTGCGCACGTATCTTCATTCCGCCGCCTCCTTCGCGGGCTGGTCGAGCCAGTCGACCTTGGTCATTTTCCGAACCACGACGAATTCATCGCGGTTCGATCCAACCGTTCCGTAATAGTTGAAACCCCAGCTTTGCTGCGCATAGCCGCCGATCATGTGGGTCGGTTTCAGCACCGTGCGCGTCACCGAGTTGTGGATGCCGCCGCGAAGGCCGGTTTTCTCGGACCCCGGCGTGTTCACGATCTTTTCCTGCGCGTGATACATGAAGGTCGTTCCGTCCTTCATGCGCTGGCTGACGACCGCACGCGCGGTCAGTGCGCCGTTCACGTTGTAAAGTTCGACCCAGTCGTTGTCGGTGATGCCCGCTTTCCTGGCGTCATTCTCGGACAGCCAGATCACCGGCCCGCCCCGATTGAGCGTCAGCATCAAGAGGTTGTCGGAATAGGTTGAGTGGATGCCCCATTTCTGGTGAGGCGTGATGAAGTTCAACACGACATGCGGCTTGCCCTTGTCGGTATGGACCTTGTCGGTGATCGTCTTCAGATCGACCGGCGGGCGGTAGGAAATGAACCCCTCGCCAAAGGCCCGCATCCAGAGGTGATCCTGATAAAGCTGCTGACGCCCGGTAAGCGTGCGCCAGGGGATCAGTTCGTGGACGTTGGTGTAGCCGGCATTGTAGCAGACATGTTCGCTTTCGATGCCCGACCAGGTCGGCGAAGAGATGATCTTTCTCGGCTGCGCGGCGATGTCGCGGAAGCGGATCTTCTCGTCTTCCTTCGGAAGCGCCAGATGCCTGTGGTCGCGGCCGGTGATCTGGGACAGCGCGT
Organism: Paracoccaceae bacterium; assembly: GCA_020447005.1. GTDB lineage: Bacteria > Pseudomonadota > Alphaproteobacteria > Rhodobacterales > Rhodobacteraceae > Albidovulum. The sequence continues at coordinate 12,160 of JAGRDO010000025.1, read as the reverse complement.
CCCAGGCCTTGACGGCAACCTCGCCGTTCGTTTCGGGCGCGAGCATCATGATCACCTCGCAGGCGTCGATATCGCTGACGATCTTCGCCGCCCCCGATGGCCATGTGCCGTTCAGCGCCTTGAGGTCCGCAACCTCGTGATCGGCATTCCACGCAATGCCCTTGCCGCCGTTGCCGACCTTGTCCATCAGGGGGCCGAGGGCGACAAACCGGTCGTGGATGGCGCCATAGTCGCGTTCGACCGCGATGAAGTTCGGCGCGGTCTTGCCGGGGATCAGGTCGCACTCGCCCTTTTTCCAGTCCCTGACCTGATCCTGCGCAATCTCTGCCGGGGTGTCGTGCAGGATCGGCAGCGCGACGATGTCGGTTTCCTTGCCGAGAACCTCGGGCGCGACCTCCTGAAACTTCTTGGCGATCGCCTTGAAGATTTCCCAATCGGATTTCGATTCGTAGGCCGGGTCCACCGCCGCCTGCAGCGGGTGGATGAACGGGTGCATGTCGGATGTGTTGAGGTCGTTCTTCTCATACCAACTCGCGGTTGGCAGGACGATGTCGGAATAGACCGCCGTCGTCGACATGCGGAAGTCGATGCAGGTCAGAAGATCAAGCTTTCCTTCCGGCGCCTTGTCGTGCCAGACGGCTTCCTTCGGCTTCACCCCGGTCTCTTCGCTCATCACGCCATTGTCGGCGCCCACGAGGTGCCTGATGAAGTACTCATGCCCCTTGCCGGAAGAACCGAGCAGGTTCGACCGCCAGACAAACAGGTTCCTTGGCCAGTTCTCGGGGGCATCCGGGTCTTCGCAGGACATCTGCAGACGGCCCGCTTTCAGTTCCTCGGCGACGTAAGGGGCCACCTCTTTCCCGGCCGCTTTCGCGGCTTTCGCGACCTCCAGGGGGTTGGTCTTCAGCTGCGGGGCCGATGGCAGCCAGCCCATCCGCTCGGCGCGGATGTTGAAGTCGATCATGCTGGCGTCCCAGTCACCCGCGGGCGCGGTGGGCGAAAGGATTTCGCCCGCGCCCAGTGTCTCGTAACGCCACTGGTCGGTATGGGCATACCAGGCGCTTGTCGAGTTCATCTGGCGCGGCGGTCGCCCCCAGTCGAGAGCGAAGGCCAAAGGCGCCCAGCCGGTCTGCGGGCGCAGCTTCTCTTGCCCGACATAATGGGACCAGCCGCCGCCCGACTGGCCGATACAACCGCACATCACCAGCATGTTGATGACGCCACGATAGTTCATGTCCATGTGGTACCAGTGGTTCATCGCGGCCCCGATGATGACCATCGACTTGCCCTGCGTAACCTCGGCGTTGGTGGCGAATTCGCGGGCGACATGGATGATCTTGTCGGCCGGAATGCCGGTGATCTTTTCGGCCCAGGCGGGCGTGCCGGGCACGTCTGCCATATAGTCCTTGGCGACCCATTCGCCGCCAAGCCCCCGGTCAAGCCCGTAATTGGCGCAAAGAAGGTCGAAGACGGTCGCGACCAGCGCCTCGCCGTCCCTGGTCTTGACCTTCCTGACCGGGATCGCCCGGGTCAGGATGTCGGGGCGCGTGTCGCCGGTGGTGAAGGCTTCGGTCGCGGCCCCGCCGAAATAGGGGAAATCGACGCTTGCAACCGCGTCGTGGTCCTCTTCAAGGATCAGCGTCATCTTCAGCTTCGCGTCCTTGCCGGCGGCCTTCTCCTCAAGGTTCCACGCGCCCTTTTCGCCCCAGCGATGCCCGATCGAGCCGTTAGGCGCGACCAGCTTGCCGGATTCGTCCAGGGCAACCGTCTTCCATTCGGGGTTGTTCTTTTCGCCCAGATCGCGGGCAAGGTCGGCGGCGCGCAGGAAGCGGCCGGGCACCAGCCGGTCCCCGTCCTTGTCGAGGCGCACCAGCATCGGCATGTCAGAGTACTTTCGGCAGTAATCGTCGAAATACTCGGCCTGCCGGTCGAGGTGGAATTCGCGCAGGATCACATGGCCGAACGCCATGGCAAGCGCGGCATCCGTCCCCTGCTTCACGTTCAGCCAGACGTCGCCGAATTTCGCTGCTTCGGAATAGTCGGGGCTGATGACGGCGGATTTGGTGCCGCGATAGCGGGCCTCGGTGTAGAAATGCGCGTCGGGCGTGCGGGTCTGCGGCACGTTCGACCCCCAGAGAAGAAGGTAGCCCGCATTGTACCAGTCGGCGGATTCCGGCACGTCGGTCTGTTCGCCCCAGGTCATCGGCGAGGCCGGCGGCAGATCGCAATACCAGTCGTAGAAGGACATGCAGACACCGCCGAGAAGGCTCAGATAGCGCGAACCCGCCGCATAGGAGACCATCGACATCGCGGGGATCGGCGAGAAGCCGAAGACCCGGTCCGGCCCATAATTGCGGGTCGTGTAGGCGTTGGCGGCGGCGACGATCTCGGTCGCCTCGTCCCAACTGGCCCGCACGAACCCGCCCTTGCCGCGGATCTTGACGTAAGAGGCGCGCATTTTCGGATCGGACTGGATCGCGGTCCAGGCCTGGATCGGCGACATCGTCTTGCGAAGCTCGCGCCACAGCTTCATCAGCCGTCCGCGCACCAGGGGGTTCTTCACCCGGTTCGCGCTGTAGAGATACCAGCTGTAGGAAGCCCCCCGCGCGCAGCCGCGCGGTTCGTGGTTGGGCAGGCCGGGGCGGGTGCGCGGATAGTCGGTCTGCTGCGTTTCCCAGGTGACGACGCCGGACTTGACATAGATCTTCCACGAACACGACCCGGTGCAGTTCACCCCATGGGTCGAGCGGACGATCTTGTCGTGGCGCCAGCGGTCACGATAAACTTCCTCCCAGTCGCGGTTCTCTCGCGTTGTCTGGCCGTGGCCGTTCGAGAAACGGTCGATTTCCTTGCTTTGGAAGAAGTTCAGGCGGTCGAGAAGATGGCTCATTGGTCCCTCTTTCAGTTTGGTTGTGCCGTAGCCGTAGCCCGGCCGCGTTCGATGTCATGAAGAAGCCCGCCAGGCCGGGTGTAGTAGACCCAGGTCAGAACAAGGCAGAGGATGTAGAAGGCAAGGAAGCCCCACAGCGCCATCACCGGACCGCCGGTCATGGCGATCGAGGTGCCATAGGCCTTCGGGATGAAGAAGGCGCCGTAGGCCGCGATCGCCGAGGTGAAGGCGATGATCGCCGCGCTTTCGCGTTCCGCCTGCTTGCGGGTGGCGGCGCGGTCGAGTTCCGGCATCAGCCGCGGGATCTCGCGCCCCATGATCGCGGGGATCATCTGGAAGGTGGAGGCGTTGCCCACACCCGTCAGGAAGAACAGGGCCATGAACGAGGCGAAGAAGCCCGGGAAGCTGCCCGCACCGAGCGAGGTGATCACGCCGAACACGGCGATGATCATGCCGGCGAAGGTCAGGAACGTCACCCGGCCGCCACCGAAGCGGTCGCTGACCCAGCCCGTCCCCGCGCGGCTCAGCGCCCCCACGAGCGGCCCGAGGAAGACGTATTGCAACGCGTTCACCTCGGGGAAGGCGATCTTCGTCAGCAGCGGGAAGCCCGCAGAGTAGCCGATGAAGCTGCCGAAGGTCCCGGTATAGAGGATGCACATGACCCAGTTGTGGAACCGCGAGAATATGATCGCCTGTTCGCGGAAGCTGGCCTTGGCATCGGCGATGTCGTTCATGCCAAGCCAGGCCAGGACCGTGGCGACAAGGATGAGCGGCACCCAGACAAAGCCGGCGTTCTGCATCCAGAGCTCGGTGCCATCCGCGAGTTGCACCGGATCGCCGCCCATCGCGCCGAAGACGCCCATGGTGATCACGATCGGAACCAGGAACTGCATCACCGAGACGCCGAGATTGCCAAGCCCGGCATTCAGGGCCAGCGCGTTCCCCTTTTCGGCCTTCGGGAAGAAGTAGGCGATATTGGCCATCGACGAGGCGAAGTTGCCGCCGCCGAGACCGCAGAGCAGCGCCAGCACCATGAAGATAAGGTATGGTGTCGCAGGGTTCTGCACCGCATAGCCGATGCCGATTGCGGGCAAGAGGAGCGAGGCCGTCGAAAGCGTCGTCCAGAGCCGCCCGCCGAAGATCGGAACCATGAAGCTGTAGAAGATACGCAGCGTCGCGCCCGAGAGCCCCGGCAGAGCCGCCAGCCAGAAAAGCTGGCCGGGTGTGAAGTCGAAGCCGATGGCGGGAAGGCGGGCGACAACCATCGACCAGACCATCCAGACCGAGAAGGCGAGAAGCAGCGCCGGGATCGAGATCCAAAGGTTGCGGCGCGCGACCGCGCGGCCTTCTTCGGCCCAGAATGTCGGGTCCTCGGGCCGCCAGTCGGCCAGGGTGCGCGGCAGCTCTGTCTTGCCCGGCTGGTGGATGGACTGCATCTCGGGCAGGTCGGGAAGCTGGTCGAGCGCATCGCCATGCGCGGCACGTTCCATTGCCCGGATCGACAGATGCATCCAGACGAGCGCGATCGCAACGAGGAAGAAGAGGAGGACGAAGCAGCTTGTATAGATGCCGGTCAGGTCCAGAATGGCGCCAAACATGATCGGCAGGATGAAACCGCCAAGCCCGCCGATCATCCCGACCAGACCGCCGACGGCGCCGACGTGATTGGGGTAGTAGACCGGGATGTGCTTGTAGACGGCGGCCTTGCCGAGCGACATGAAGAAGCCAAGGAAGAAAAGCGTGATCACGAAGGGCCAGCGGTCCATTTCGGTCGCGAAATGGATCGGGCCGTCCTTGCCCTGGATCACATAATCGGTCGGCGGATAGGACAGCATGAACAGGAACACCAGGCAGAAGCCGAAGGTCCAGTACATGATCGTCCGCGCGCCGAACTTGTCCGACAGGTGCCCGCCATAGGCGCGGAAGACCGATGCCGACAACGAGAAGGCCGCAGCGCTCATCCCGGCCGTCTTCACGTCAACGCCATAGACGTCGATCAGATAATGGGGCAGCCAGAGCGCGAGGGCGACAAAGGCCCCGAAGACGAAGAAATAGTAAAGCGAGAAGCGCCAGACCTGCAGGTTCTTCAGGGGCGCGAACTGTTCGGCAAGGCTTGGCGCCTTCACGCCCTGCTTGCGGCGGCGGACCAGCTCGGGGTCGTCCTTTGCCAGCAGGAAGAACAGCACGCCCACGATCGCGATGCCCGCCGCCCAGACATTGGCAACACCGTTCCAGCCATAGGCGACCATCACGAAGGGCGCGACGAACTTGGTCACCGCCGCGCCGACGTTTCCGGCCCCGAAGACGCCAAGCGCCGTCCCTTGACGGCCGGCATCATACCAACGGCTGACATAGGCGACCCCGATGATGAAGGACCCCCCGGCAAGCCCGATACCAAACGCGGCAAGCAGATACACGGAATAGGTATGGGCATAGGTCAGGCCCCAGGTCGCCAGCGCCGTCAGTAGCATCTGCGCCGAGAACACCAGACGCCCGCCCCACCGCTCGGTCCAGACGCCAAGGAAGATGCGTGTCAGAGAGCCGGACAGGATCGGCGTCGCGACCAGCAGACCGAACTGGAATTCGGTGAGCGAGAGCTCTTTCTTTATTTCAACGCCGATAATCGAAAAGATTGTCCAGACCGCGAAACAGGCGGTGAAGGCAATCGTTGACAGCGCAAGCGCGCGGTTCTGATCGCCCGGTGATACGGCAACCAAAGTAGGCATGGTGATCCCTCTTAGTTCTTTGACGGGGACACTCGTGCCGGATCGGGGCAAGCGATTTGATATGGGTCAAAACTTCGGATTAACGTATTGAAAAAAATGGAAGATTGACAAACTATGGCTTTTGCCGGAACCAAGTTTGCATCTGTGTTCCACAGAATCCGGATGACAAGTTTGACGTAGGCCGCTAGCCTCTTGATAAATATCAATTGACCGGAGACGGGATGCGCCCGACCGAAATTCCAGAGATCCGCGCCCTTGCCCTGTTTCGGGACATGTCGGACGATCAGTTCGAGGCGCTGATGCGCGCGGCCTATGTCCAGACCCTTCCGCCCGGGATCGAGCTGTTCCACGAGGGCGACCGCCCGGATTTCCTGCATGTGGTGGTCGAAGGCTCGGTCGAGCTGTTTGCCGAATGGTCAGGCCATGAGACGACGATGCAGATCGTTCAGCCCGTCGCGACGATCATCCTCGCGGCGACGCTGCGCGATGCGCCCTTCCTGATGTCGGCCCGGACGCTGGAGCGCAGCCACATCGTTCTGGTGCCGTCTGACGACGTGCGGCAGGTCTTCGCCTCGGACGGGGCCTTTGCCCGCGCCGTGGTCGGTGAACTCGCCGGCTGCTATCGCAGCATGGTCAAGGCGCAGAAAGACCTCAAGTTGCGCAGCTCGACCGAGCGTCTCGCCAACTGGATTCTCCGGCAGGACGGGATCGCCGATCGCGCGGGTCCAATCACGATCGACCTTGAAAAGCGCAAACTGGCATCCCTGCTGGGGATGACGCCGGAAAACCTGTCGCGCGCGCTGAACCGGCTTGCGGACCATGGCGTAGTGGTCGAGGGAAAAGAGCTTCAGGCAAGCGACTTGCCCGCGCTTCGCCGTTTCGCCCGGCCAACGCCGCTGATCGATCAGCACGATATTTGACGGGCGCGCCGCAAGGGTGCTGTCCCGCCGCGACAGGAGTTCAGCGTTAGAGGCGGGTCACGACGGGTCGTTCCCGGCACATGGGCCCGCCACCATATTGACCGGATTGCCGCGCGAATCCCTTACATCCTTGCGGATCGCCTTGCCGGAGCTTTCTGCTTTCGCCTCAACACCGAGAAAATCGCAAGTCGTCGCCAGATCATCGCGCATCGCCTGCGAAGCGCCGGGATTTGACGCCGGTTCGCCAAACGCCTCCAAAAAGAAGTGCCCGCTTTCGTGTAAAATGGTGCTCAGGTCAGCAGCCTAAAACGGGTTGATGACGGTCTGACCTTCCCCAGGGCCGCCGGACGGCAGGACGATGGAGCCGCGGTTGGTTTGGTATATCGGACGCGCGCCATCTGGCAGGGCGTTGATTTGCGCGACGGATTGGCTCACATTCGTCCTGGGAGCGGAACCCACGGCCGGTGTGGCCCCGACCTGCTCCCGGGTGGAGACTTCCGCAGAAGCGTCTCTCCGGGCAAACGGGGCACTTTCACACCCAGAACACAAACGGTTTGGGCGACCAAGCAAAAGCGCGATGAAGCATGGCGATCCCGGGAGGACTCGAACCCCCAACCTGCTGATTAGAAGTCAGCTGCTCTATCCAGTTGAGCTACGGGACCGCTTTGCCTGCTTTAGCGGTGAAGCCTGGCGCTGCGCAAGTGCTCAGCCTGACTGCTGGCCTTGTTTGTCGCCGCATCGGGCGGCGCCGATCGCGGTCAGTGCGGCATCGCCCAGTTCGCGCGGAACGATCCTGCTCCAGTTCAAAAGGTACACCCTGCCATTCGTCGCGCGATTGACGAAGGACCAGTCCTCATCCCCGTTACGGTCAAATTGCAAAACCCGGCCGAAATCGGTTTCCTCGACCACGACCTTTCCGTCAGGCAACAGAAGCCCGCGACCCTGCTGCCCTGTCCGCAGGTCGAGCTTGCGAAAGGCCTCAGGGTAGACGGGGGTGGCCGCGCCGGTTCGAACGTCCACGCGGACCAGCCGGTTGACCCCGTCGGTTTCAAGCCGTTGTTCCTGCCGCAGCGGGGAGCGGTTGTCAAAAACCGTGATCGTGTGGTCGTCAAGGATCGCCACGTCATGCTGGTGGATCCAGGCATCGTCACCGGCCCGCGACCACAGGATCTTTCCCGTTGCCGGCCGATAGAGGAGCACCAGGGAGCGGTTTCGAAGCGACAGGAAGACATCCCCCTTGCGCCAGATCGCGCCGTCCGTGCGAACCGGTTCGATATCATTGAGGTGAACGGGATCGTCCTGCGCGAAGCCATGGCCATAGACCAGATAGCCCAGACCGTTCTCGGCAAGGATATCGACAACGGCCTTACTGAACACGATCTTGCCGTCCGGGGACAGTTTGGTGACCGTGTCTTGCAGAAAACCCGGCCCCCCGATGGGAAGCGTTTTCGGTTCGACATGGGCGGGCACCCAGATATTTTTCTGCTCATCCGTCTCTATCGAGTGATGGAAGGCGGCCGCGTCCTGTTCCCACAGCAATTTCCCGCAGGGTCCGAATGCCAGAAGCGGAGTATTCATGCCGTTGACGACGATCTTGCCGTCACGCGTCAGCAGTGCGTGAATGCCCGCAAAGCGCGACGTCCGGAACTGGCGTTTCAGGTCCCAAGTCCTGCTCTTGAATGCCGATGCTTTCCAGATCGGATCCACGTCATATTCCCAACGCGCAACGATTTCCCGCGATGCGAGGTCCACCAGTTCCGAGACTGACCTCAGATCATCGCCATCGTAGCGGTTGAGAAGCAGGTAGGGTGCATCCGCATCCGTGCCCGCCGGATAAGAATAGCGGAACCCCGTTCGCGTGGTGAAACGGTCTTCGGAAACGGTCAGTGCCTGCGCGGGATCGCGGAATTCCCGCCACGCCTTGCGCAGGGTTTCGTGCATGCGCACCAGATCCTGCACGACCGGCGTGACAGGGCCAAGCCGCCTTTTCCCGTTTTCCATATCATGGACGAACATGCCGAAGCCGACCGTTCCCACGACCCAGAAAATCGCCAGCAGACAAACAGTCCAGACAGGTATTCTTCTTGACATGGCAGAACTATGCCCGGTTCCACAGCCCGGTTAAACCGGTTTTTCCCGCAATCTCAACGGCCGGGACGCTATCTTTACCGGGGCAGTCCGCGGCTTACTCGGTTGAAACGCCGGTCAGATACAGCGCGGAAAGCGCCGCCAGATCGTCCTCGGGGATGCCATCGTCATCCGTCACGACGTCGTCATCCGCCATCTCGTCCTCGGGTGCCGGTCGCGTGACGCCAAGCTGGCCCGCAAGCTCATTGAGAAGATCCTCGGTCCGTTCGGGGGACAGCGACTTGTTGGATTCGTCGATGATGCGGTTTTCCGAGGACGAATAGAAATCATCCAGCGCGGCCTGCCGCGCCTCATCCTCGAGCGCCTGCAGTTCGGCGTCCAGATCGGCCTGGGCCTGATCGACATCTGCGGTGTCGCAATTGGCTTCGCAGGTTGCGACGCCGTTTTCGACCGACCAGACGGGATCGCCGTCAAGCGCGTCGGCATTGAGGAAATCGGCAAGCTCCTGATCCGTCACTTCGGCGGATGTGTCGCCAAGGAAGTTGTCGAGCGCGGCCATTTCGGCGTCGGTCAGCTCCTCTCCGGCCGCGGCCTTGGCTGCAAGCTGGTACTGGGCGAGCGCGCCGATGGTGCCGTTGAAATTGCCGTTGCGGATATGGGCATCAAGCGCGGCCTGATTGGCGTTGGCGGCGTTCCACTTGCCCTTTTCGCTGGGGTGCAGCGCGGTTGTGGTTCCATCATCTGTCGTGGTCGGGGAAAACTTGGCCAGTTTGGCCGGCTTGTTCCCGGTCGCGGGCTTTGACTTTGTGGCACCTGCCGCCTTGCCGTTGCCGCCGCCGTTTCCGTTGCCCTTGCCGCCGCCGTTGCCGCCGCCATTACCGCCGCCGTTGCCCCCACCATTACCGCCGCCATTGCCTCCACCATTGCCGCCGCCGTTCTTCGCAAAGGCCGCGCCCGAATGATCGGCGCCCGCGAAAGGTGAGTAGCTGGGCGCAGCGATCAGCGCGACAGAAAGTGCGGCAACCGGTAATGCAGACATAAGGCCGCGACGAACGTTATCTTTCTTCATAAGGCAGCTCCCGATATGGCCACGACAGGCCGTAGCCGCGGCGCGACAGAAAATTGACAGGGCCATGATAGCCGTCAATGTGGCTGAAACGTGGCAAAAACATGCGAGACCGTGGTCAGGGCAGGCAGACCGCGGGTTTTGACCGCCATCACTCGAAAAGGCGCGTCATGAAGACCGAATTGGGGTCGGTCACATAGCTGCCGAACGGGGCGCATTCGCTGAAGCCCGCGCGTTCGTAAAGCCGGCGCGCCGAGACAAATCCCGGATGAGAGCCGGTCTCAAGGCTCAGCCGGCGGTGGCCGCGTGCCCGGGCCGCTTCGATCAGGTGTTCAAGCATCAGGCGAGCCAACCCGCGCCCGCGCATTTCGTGCAGAACATGCATCGACTTGATTTCGGCATGTTCCGCGTCAAGACGCAGGAAAGCGCCCATGCCAACGGGTCTGCCGTTTTCCCGCATGACGAAAAAGGCGATGTCTTCCACATTCAGCGCGTTCGCGTCCAGCATGTGGATGCTTTCGGGCGGCGTGTCGGCGAACATCGCTTCTGTGTGGCGCTGGAAGAGCTGCGCAAGGTCCGGCGATGCCGGGCTTTCACGCGCGATGGTCACCATTTCAATGGGTCCATGCACCCTTGCGGTCGGTCGCGAAATTCTCGCCATAGCCGCGCGGGCGCACGTTCGGCTTGCGCTTGTGCGGTTCGGAAACCGAATAATCGATGCCGTTTGCCTGCGCGTAATCCTCGGCGGCTTCCCGGCTTTCGAAGCGCAGGCGAACCTGACTTTGCGTATCGCCGGATCCGGTCCAGCCCATCAGGGGGTCGATGTTACGGTTCTCGGCAGCGGCAAATTCCAGAACCCACTGGTGGGTTTTCGCGGTTCCCGACTGCATCGCGCTCCGGGCCGGTTGATAGATGCGCGCGCGCATGGGCAAGCTCCGTCTTACGTCGCCCCGTTATGGAAAATCCGCGGGATTTGCGCAAGGCCAGATCGGCTGGCGCTGAACCTGGTTTCGCAGGCAGACTGACTGCCGGTCGTGCTCAGGGAGCTGAGGTGGGGTGATGGCATCGGTGGGGTGCCTTGACCGGCAGTCAGGTGCTGCTTGCAGGTAAAGACTACGGCCGGAAAAATGGAAAGACAACTATAAGTTGCAGTTCGGGCTCAGGAATCGACCAGAAGGCGGGATCGTGGAAAGTTGCGGGAAAACCGACCGATAGTTGACAGGGCGATGACAGTAGAGGTGTGCCATTCACCTTGAAAGGGAACAAAAACGGACCAAATCTGTGGCTGGAAGGAATCGCCATGCCCCATAACAACACCAACGCCACAAGTCCGCGTCCCGACGTGCTGTCCCGCCCCAAGCTGGAAGGCGGGCGCCGCTTTGCCATGAGGACCGATTTCGACCCGGCGGGCGATCAGCCCACGGCGATTGCCGAACTTTCGGCGGGCGTCGCCGGGGGCGAACGCGATCAGGTGCTCTTGGGCGCCACCGGCACGGGCAAGACCTTCACCATGGCCAAGGTGATCGAGGAAACCCAGCGCCCGGCGATCATCCTTGCGCCCAACAAGACGCTTGCCGCCCAGCTTTACGGTGAGTTCAAGGGCTTCTTTCCCG
>JAGRDO010000025.1:0-739 GCA_020447005.1 Paracoccaceae bacterium | reverse complement strand
ACCGGATGCGCCACTCGGCCACCCGTGCCCTTCTGGAACGCGACGACGTGATCATTGTCGCTTCGGTTTCCTGCATCTACGGCATCGGCTCGGTCGAGACCTATTCCGCGATGACGCAGGATCTGGAGGTCGGCAAGCTTTACGAACAGCGCAAGTTCCTGTCCGAGCTTGTCGCCCAGCAATACCGCCGCGCCGACGCCGCCTTTCAGCGCGGGGCTTTCCGGGTCAAGGGCGATACGGTCGATCTCTGGCCCGCCCACCTTGAGGACCGCGCGTGGAAGTTCAGCTTTTTCGGCGAGGAGCTGGAAAGCATCACCGAATTCGATCCCCTGACCGGGCAGAAGACCGATACGTTCGACAAGATCCGCATCTATGCCAATTCGCATTACGTCACCCCGCGCCCGACCCTGCAGCAGGCGATCAAGGGCATCCGCAAGGAACTGGCCGGCCGGCTGAAACAGCTGACCGAGGAAGGCAAGCTCTTGGAAGCCCAGCGTCTGGAACAGCGCTGCAACTTCGATCTGGAGATGCTGGAGGCGACGGGCAGTTGCGCCGGGATCGAGAACTATTCGCGTTACCTGACCGGCCGCGCGCCCGGCGAACCGCCCCCCACGCTGTTCGAATTCATCCCCGATCATGCCATCGTCTTCGCCGATGAAAGCCATGTCTCGGTCCCGCAGATCGGCGGCATGTACAAGGGCGACTACCGGCGCAAGTTCACGCTGGCCGAACATGGCTT
>JAGRDO010000130.1:5024-7770 GCA_020447005.1 Paracoccaceae bacterium | reverse complement strand
CGGTGCTGGAACCCGGCATGGTGATTTCCATGGAGCCGATGCTGACCATCCCCGAAGGCCAGCCGGGCGCGGGCGGCTACCGCGAGCATGACATCCTTGTCATCACCGAGGATGGCAATGAGGATATCACCAAATATCCCTATGGGCCGGAATTCAACGTCGTCGGCTGAGGCCACTTGACTTTGCCGGGCAATCGGACAAACTGAACTGGCGGCAGTCATTGCCGCCATTTCCATGAAAACCTGACGGTTCGCGCCATGCCTTTCGGCGCCGCGAACTGGCGCCGGCCTGTCATTGGCCGCGAACCCTCGAACCGGAGGGTCAAACCCATGTGTGAAATCGTCAAACGGGCTGAGCATTTTGCCCGGATCGCCCATAGCGGGCAAACCCGCAAAGGGCCGCGACGCGAACCCTATGTCACCCATCTTGAAGAGGTCGCAGAGTTCGTGCGCCGCCATGGCGGCGATGATGTCGCCATCGCCGCCGCTTGGCTGCACGATACGCTGGAGGATTGCCGGGCGGTGACGCCGCTGGCGATTGCCGAGGTTTTCGGCCCGGCCATTGCCGGTGTCGTGGGCGAGTTGACGGATGACAAGACGCTGCCGAAGAAGCGGCGCAAGGTGCTTCAGGTGCTGAACGCGCCGCTGAAAAGCCGGGCGGCCGCGCTGGTCAAGCTGGGCGACAAGGCATCGAACGTGCGCGCGGTGGGTGCCTCGCGCCCGGTCGACTGGAGCCATGCGCGCTGCCACGACTATGTCGACTGGGCCGAAAAGGTCGCCGATGGCCTGCCGTGGCCCTTGCCGGGCGCAAGGGCCGAGCTTGCGGCACGGATCGCCGCGACACGGGCCGAGCTTGGCCCGCGCTGAGATCATAGGCTGAATTGCAACGGTCGGGCGGTTGCAGATCCGGGGCAGTTGCATGCGGTCCAGAGAATGTTAGGGATACTGACAGGAAACAATCGCATGGTTACATGATGCCCGTATCAGCCCTTGGCCGCCGCCAGTTCGTTGCCCTGTCCGGGTTGGCAGCCCTTTCCGCCTGTGCCCCGCGGGTCGAGGAAGTTGCCGTCCTGCCACCAGACCACCTGCCGGAATACGGGCCGGTCACCGACAGCGGCATTCATCTGCCCGCGATCCCGTCGAACTTCACCGAAGGGGTGAACCGGCGGATCACCGGCCAGTATCTGGGCGAACAGCCGGCAGGCACGATCGATGTCGATCCCTATGCCAAGTTCCTTTATCTGGTGCGCGAGGGCGACCAGTCCGTCCGCTATCCGATCGGCGTGGGCCGTGCGGGGCGGGCCTTTTCCGGCGACGGCACGATCCGGGTCAAGAAGATGTGGCCGGGATGGACGCCGACGGCGAACATGCTGAGGACGGAGCCCGATGTCTATGGCCCCTTCGCGCGCGGCATTCCCGGCGGACGGCGCAGCCCGCTGGGCGCGCGGGCGCTTTACCTCTACAAGGGCGGGCGCGACACCCATTACCGCATTCACGGCACCAATGACCTCGAATCGATCGGCAATTCAGGCTCGGCCGGCTGTATCCGGATGTTCAACCACGATATCATCCACCTGTTCGATCTGGTCGATCTGGGCATGCGCGTCCATGTCCGCAGCGAGGCGGAATCGCTGCGCGTGGACCCCGAGAATTTCAATCGCGGCTATGAAATTCCGGCGCGCCACGTCAATCCCGACGATATCTACAGCGACGAGGCGATCGCCAACGATCCGCCGCCGGTCTTCGGCGCGGCGGCCATCCCGGCGGGGGATGACGTTCCGCTTTAATCGCGGGTGGGCGCTAAAGCCGGATCACATAGTCCTTGCGGGTGGTCTCGATCACCTCCCATGTGCCGGAAAACCCGGGCCGAAGGATGAAGCTGTCGCCGGCCTTCAGCGGGTATTCGGTGCCGTCGGCGCCCGTGATCACCGAATGCCCTTCAAGGATGCGGCAATATTCCCATTCGTCATAGCTGATCCGCCACTTGCCCGGTGTCGATTGCCAGATGCCGCAATAAAGCCCGTCACGCTCCTCGGCGTTCCAGGTGGTGTGGACGGGATCGCCCGCGATCACCTTTTCAGGCGCGGGGCGTTCAACCTCGGCCTCGGCGGCGGAGGGGGTGAGGTAGAGGAAACCGGGCATGGTTGGTCCTTTGAATAGGGAAAAACGGCCGCGACTCCCCTCGCGGCCGTTGGTCGTTTCGGTCAGCCGGTTGTGCCGGTCAGCGCCTCAGTCAACCCAGTGCACTGCCGTCAGGTCGTTGGCCTGCGTCGGCGAATTCTCCCAAAGCCCCTCGATCCTGGCATTCGCCACGCCGGTCTTGGCAAGCTGGAAGAGGTAGGCGTTGACATAGTCCTTCGCGATCATCTCTTGCGCGTCCTTCAGAATCGCAGAGCGTTCGGCGGGGTCGCTGGTCGCGGTCAGCTTGTCCATCAGCGCCACGAATTCCGGCTTGCCATACTGGAAGTAATAGTCGGGGCGGGCATAGATGTTGATGTCGGCGGGTTCGGTATGGCTGACGATGGTCAGGTCGAAATCCTTGCCCTTGAAGACCTGTTCCAGCCACTGCGCCCATTCGACATTGGTGATCTCGGTCTGGATGCCGACGGCGGCGAGCTGGGCCGCGATGATCTCGCCGCCGCGCCGCGCATAGGTCGGGGGCGGCAGGGCGAGGCGGAGTTTCAGGTCGGAAACGCCAGCTTCGGCCAGCAGGGCCTTCGATTTTTCCGGGTCATAGGCGGACAGGC
>JAGRDO010000130.1:1624-4931 GCA_020447005.1 Paracoccaceae bacterium | reverse complement strand
TCCTGCCGGTTGATGGCATGGGCGATCGCCTCGCGCACCATGACGTTGTCAAGGGGCGGCTGCTTGTTGTTCATGGCAAGGATCGTCTCGCCCTCGGTCGAGCCGACGATGACCTTGAAGCGCGGATCGCCGGCAAGCTGGGCCAGCGTTTCGGGCGCGGGGTAGTTCGGGAAGGCATCGACATCGCCCGCCATCATCGCCGCGAAGGCGGCGGTCGGGTCCGAGATGAACCGGAATGTCGCCTGCGAGAGGGCGACGGGTTCGCCCCAATAGGCGTCGTTGCGGGTGAGGGTGACATGGTCGCCCTGCACCCATTCGGCGAATTTGAACGGGCCGGTGCCGACCGGACTGGTCGCGTCGGTTTCAACGGATTCGGGCGCGACGATGACGGCGTCGCCCCAGGCCATGTTGAAGGGGAAGTTGCCGTCGGGGGTCTTCAGCGTGACCTTGACGGTCAGGGGGTCGACCACCTCGACCGTATCGATCCCGGCAAAAAGCGCCTTTTGCGCATTGGCGCTGTCCTCGGCGCGGGCACGGTCGAGCGAGAATTTCACATCCTCGGCATCCATCGTGGTGCCGTCATGGAAGGTCACGCCGTCATGCAGGTGAAAGACATAGGTTCTGGCGCCGTCCTCGACGTCCCAGCTTGCGGCAAGGGCCGGGCGGACCGCGCCATCGGGGCCAAAGCGGGTGAGGCCTTCGAAGACATTGGCATAGACCACCTCGTCAATGGCCGCGGCGGCCCCGGCGGTGGGGTCGAGGTTTGGCGGTTCAAGGACCATGCCAAGCGTGATCGTGTCCTGGGCTGCGAATGCGCTGCCCGCGGAAATGGCCAGGGCCATGGCGGTGCCGGTCAGGCGGTTGAACATCTTTTTCCTCCCTTCGCCGCCCGTCCGCGGGCGTTGTCATTCCGGCATCTTCCGCCGGAAAACGGCTTTGATCAAGTCGAACGGTGCCAAAGAGAAATCTGGCCTCGATGCTGCAATGCGGCTAACTTTGCCGCGGCGTGGCAGGCAGGGGTGCGCGATGAGTGTGACGGGAAGGGCAGGGCGGTTGTCGCCGCCGGAGATTCAGGCGCGGAAGGGCGGAGAACCGCTGGTGATGCTGACGGCCTATACGACGCCCGTCGCCCGTCTGGCCGATCCCCATTGCGACATGGTGCTGGTGGGCGACAGCGTGGGCATGGTGATCCACGGGCTGCCATCGACGCTGGGTGTCACCATGGAGATGATGATCCTGCACGGGCAGGCGGTCGCGCGCGGTCTGAACCGGGCGATGATGGTCATCGACATGCCGTTCGGGTCCTATGAGGAAAGCCCCGCGCAGGCCTTTCGCAACGCGGCAAGGCTGATGGCCGGGACCGGGGCGTCTTCGGTCAAGCTGGAAGGGGGCGAGCATATGGCGCCCACCATCGCCTATCTGGTTGCGCGCGGCATTCCGGTGATGGCCCATATCGGGCTGACCCCGCAGGCGGTCAATGCGCTGGGTGGCTACAAGGTGCAGGGCCGGGGCGCGGACGGGGCGCGGATCAGGGCGGATGCAGGCGCGGTGGCCGCGGCAGGGGCCTATTCGGTGGTGCTGGAAAAGGTGCCCGATGCCCTTGCGCGCGCGGTGACACGGGACATCGCCATTCCCACCATCGGTATCGGCGCCTCGGCGGCCTGCGACGGGCAGGTGCTGGTCGTCGATGACATGCTGGGGCTTTTCACCGATTTCCGGCCGAAATTCGTGAAGCGCTACGGTGAACTGGGCGCGGCGGCGGACGCGGCGATTGCGGCCTATGCGGCGGATGTGCGTGCGCGGCGCTTTCCGGCCGCCGAACATGTCTTTGACGAGGAGGCGAAGCGATGACCGAGGTGATCCGCAGCGCGGCGGCGCTGCGCGACCGGGTGGTGGCGTGGAAACGCTCGGGCATGCTCGTCGGCGTGGTGCCGACGATGGGCGCGCTGCATGACGGGCATCTGAGCCTTGCCCGCGCGGCGCGGGGCCAGTCCGACCGGGTGATCGTCACGATCTTCGTCAACCCGATGCAGTTCAACAACCCCGAGGACCTGAGGAAATACCCCCGCGACGAGGCGCATGACCTTGCGCTGCTGGAGGCAGAGAAGGTCGATGTCCTGTTCGCGCCGGGGCCGGAGGAGGTTTATCCGCAGGGGTTTTCGACGAAGGTTTCGGTTGCCGGCGTCTCGGAGCCGATGGAAGGCGCGTTCCGGCCCGGTCATTTCGACGGCGTGGCGACGGTGGTGACGAAGCTGTTCGGCATGACCCAGGCGGGGCGCGCGTTCTTCGGCGAGAAGGACTGGCAGCAGGTGCAGGTGGTGTCCCGTCTGGTGCGCGATCTGAACATCCCGATCCGTATCATTCCCTGCCCGACGATCCGGGAAGAGGACGGGCTGGCGATGTCGTCGCGCAATGTGCGCCTGACGGACAGGGAACGGAAGGTCGCCCCGGCGCTTCATGCCGCGATGCAGAGGGCCGCCGGGGCGATACGGGGCGGCAGCGCGCCCGGCCACGCGCTGGCCGAGGCGCGGGCGGCGATTCTGGCGGCGGGGTTTGCGTCGGTCGAATATCTCGACCTGCGGGATGCCGCCACGCTGGAGCCGGTCACGACACCGGACCGGCCGGCGCGGATGCTGGCCGCGGCGGTGTTGGGCGAGGTGCGGCTGATCGACAATATCGCGCTCTGACCGGTTTCCGGGCCTTGCGGCCCGGACCCGGGCGGGGGGCGCTGCCCCCCGCACCTCCCGAGAGTATTTGCGCCACGATGAAAGTGGAAAAGAGGCGGATCAGGGCGCGAGGAGTTCGGCGAGGACGAGGGCCATGACCTTCGCGCTGTCCTCCATGTCGGTGATGCCGATCCATTCGTCGGGCTGGTGGGCGAGGTCGAGGACCCCCGGCCCGTAGGCGATGCAGTTCTTCAGCCGGCCGATGCGGTCGATATGCTTCTGATCGTAGGTGCCGGGGGAGACGACGTAGCCGGCCGCGCGGCCGAGGACCTTTTCGATGGCATGGGCGGTGGAGCGGACGACGGGGGCGTCCTTTTCGGTCATCGTGGGCTGCACTTCGAAGAGGTCGCGGATCTCATATTGGAAGTTTGGGCGTTCGGCGCGGATCTTTTCCAGAAGGGCCGAGACCTCGCCTTTGACCTCGGCGAGGTCTTCCTCGATCAGGAAGCGGCGGTCGATGGTGATGCGGCAGCGGTCGGGGACGCAGGGCGTGGGCAGGCCGGTGTAATCGGCGTCCTGTTCGGCCGCGCCGCCGTGGATCGAGTTGATGTTCAGGGTGGATTGCTTTGCCCCTTCGGGGA